>CAYJHS010000237.1:0-4243 GCA_964369815.1 uncultured Desulfovibrionaceae bacterium | reverse complement strand
GGGTCAAAAAGTACATCCATATGGATTTCGTCTTGGGTACAACAAAAACTGGCTTAGCCGCTGGTTTAGCAAAAAAGAGTATGCTTCTTTCGTATTTGAAGACAGCAAAATTCGCAAATATGTAAAGAAATTACTCTTCCATGCTGGCATCTCCAAGATTGAAATAGAACGTGCTGGCGGTAAAATTCGCTTAATTCTTTTCACCGCTCGTCCCGGTATTGTTATCGGTCGCAAAGGTGTGGAAATTGAAAAGCTTCGTGGTGATTTACGCCACAAGTTTGGTCGCGAATTTTCCCTTGAAGTAAACGAAATACGCCGTCCAGAAGTGGACGCTCAGCTTGTGGCAGAAAACATTTGCCAGCAGCTTGAACGCCGTGTAGCTTTTCGTCGTGCCATGAAGCGCACGGTGAGTATGGCTCGCAAATTTGGCGGCGAAGGTATTAAGGTAACCTGTGGCGGTCGTTTGGCCGGTGCAGAAATTGCTCGCTCCGAATGGTATCGTGACGGACGAGTGCCTTTGCAAACTCTCCGTGCTGACATTGACTACGGCTTTGCCGAAGCAAGCACCACCTATGGTATCATTGGTGTGAAAGTATGGATTTACAAGGGTGAAATCCTTGACAAAGAGGTGGATCAGTAATGCTCTCCCCCAGAAAAGTAAAATTCCGCAAATGGCAAAAGGGTCGTCTTCGTGGCATGGCTCACCGTGGTTCCACCATTTCCTTTGGTGAAATCGGTCTTAAGACTGTTGAGCACGGTCAGCTTACAAGCCAACAAATCGAAGCTGCTCGTATTGCCATGATGCGTCACATTAAGCGTGGTGGTAAGGTGTGGATTCGCATCTTCCCTGATCGCCCAATTACCGCTAAGCCTTTGGAAGTTCGCCAAGGTAAAGGTAAGGGCTCACCTGTTGGCTGGTGTGCACCTGTTAAGCCAGGCCGTGTTCTTTATGAAATCAAGGGTGTTTCCCTTGAGCTTGCTAAAGAAGCACTCACCCGTGCTGCACACAAGTTGCCAGTGAAAACTGTTATTGTGGTTAAGGAGGGCATGTAATATGGCCGCCAAGAAAAAAACCGCTGCTACTAAGGTAAATCCAACTGCTGTTTTGCGCGAAAAAAGCGTAGAAGAGCTTAAGAAAGAACTTGCCGAGCAACGTGTAGAAGTGTTTAACTTGCGTTTCCGTCATGCAACCGCTCAGCTTGAGAAGACTTCTGAATTGAAGGCTGCCAAGCGTCAAGTGGCTCGCATTCAAACGGTTTTGCAAGAAAAGGAATAAATGCCATGTCCGCTAGTTTAGAAAATAAAAAAGGCAGAAGCATGCAAGGTATCGTTGTCAGTGATAAGAACGATAAAACCATCGTTGTTCGCGTTGAGACTCTTGTAAAGCATCCCCTTTTAAAGAAGTACATTCGTCGTCGCAAAAAATTCACGGCTCATGATCCCATGAATGAATGCGGCATTGGTGACAAGGTAAAAATTGTGGAGTGCCGTCCTTTGTCTAAGAACAAGCGCTGGCATTTAGTCTCCATCATCGATAAAGCCGTATAGGAAGAAAACCATGATTCAGGTAGAATCCACATTACAAGTGGCGGATAATTCCGGCGCAAAAAAGGTTGCCTGCATCAAGGTGCTTGGCGGCTCCCATCGCCGCTACGCCTCTGTTGGGGACATTATTGTTGTTTCTGTAAAGGAAGCTATTCCTCACAGCAAGGTGAAAAAAGGCGAAGTGATGCAGGCTGTTATCGTGCGTACCCGTAAAGAAGTACGTCGCGCTGATGGCTCATATATCAAGTTTGACGGCAATGCAGCAGTGTTACTTTCAAAGCAAGGTGAACCCATGGGTACACGTATCTTTGGACCTGTTGCTCGTGAACTTCGTGCACGCAACTTCATGAAAATTGTTTCGCTTGCACCGGAAGTGCTCTAGGAGATGACCATGAAACAGTATCGTATTCGTAAAGATGACAAAGTCATGGTTACCTCCGGCAAAGATGCCGGTAAAATTGGTAAGGTGCTAAAAATCCTTCGCAAGAAGGACAAGGTGCTTGTTGAAAAAATTAATGTGGCTAAGCGTCATATGCGCGCTAACCCTTATGCTCAACAACCCGGTGGCATCGTGGAAAAGGAAATGCCCATCCATGTATCCAATGTAAAAGTAGTATGTGAAGCTTGTGCAGCACCTACTCGTATTGGTTACAAACATACCGAAGATGGCAAAAAAGTTCGCTTCTGCAAGAAGTGCAACGAAGTCATGGAATAAGGTGCAACAATGACACGCCTTGAAAAGATATATAGAGAGAAAGTCGTTCCGGTAATGCAAAAAGAGTTTAACTACTCTTCTTCTATGCAACTCCCTGGTATTGAGAAGATCTCTCTGAACATCGGGCTTGGCGCAGCAAGCCAAAATAATAAGCTTATGGAAGAAGCTATTGCTGAATTGACCGCTATTGCTGGTCAAAAGGCCGTAGTGACTCGTGCCAAGAAATCCATCGCATCCTTTAAGTTACGTGAAGGAATGCCCATTGGTTGCCGTGTAACATTACGCCGCGAACGCATGTGGGATTTTCTGGACAAACTTATGAACTTTGCGTTGCCTCGTGTAAGAGACTTTCGTGGGATACAAGACCGTGGTTTTGACGGTCGTGGCAATTTTACCTTGGGTATTAAAGAACACACCATTTTCCCTGAGTTGGAAGTAGACCGTGTGGATAATCCTAAGGGTATGAATATTACCATTGTGACCACGGCAAATACCGACAAAGAAGGTAAATTCCTTCTTGACAAACTCGGCATGCCGTTCAAGAAGTAGGAGTAATCCATATGTCACGTACAGCGCTTGAAGTTAAAGCCTCTCGTAAGGCAAAGTTTTCATCCCGCGCATATAACCGCTGCCCAATCTGCGGTCGCCCTCGTGCATATATGCGTAAATTCGGCCTGTGCCGTATTTGTTTCCGTGGCATGGCGCTACGGGGCGAATTGCCAGGCGTTCGTAAATCTAGCTGGTAAAATTGTAAGGAGAATTCGATGTTGACAGATCCTATTGCAGATATGTTAACCCGTATCCGCAACGCACATTTGGCCCTGCACAAGGAAGTAAATGTGCCGCGCTCGAAGATGAAGGAAGCAATTGCTGCCATCTTAAAGCAGGAAGGTTACGTCGAAGACGTGGCCGTTGCTGACAGAACTATCACCTTAACTCTTAAATACCATAAGGGTAAGGCAGTTATTTCTGGTCTTAAGAGGAAAAGCACGCCAGGTCGTCGCGTTTATGTTGGTGCCCAAGGAATCCCCAGAGTTCAAAATGGCCTTGGAATTTGTATTTTGTCTACTTCCCACGGTGTGCTTGATGGTATGAGCGCTGCCGAGAAGAAAGTAGGCGGCGAACTGCTTTGTGAAATCTGGTAGGCGGTGCACCATGTCAAGAATTGGAAAACAGCCTGTATCTTTACCTTCCGGTGTGGAAGTGAAGATTGGAAATGATGTTGTGGAAGTAAAGGGTCCAAAGGGTGCATTAACAACCCCTCTATGTCCCTATCTTAACTATGAAGTAGCTAATGGCGAAGTAACCCTTACTCGTAAGGAAGAAACACGCCAAGCTCGTGCGCAACATGGCTTGCGTCGTACCCTCATAGCCAACTGCATTGAAGGTGTGACTAAGGGCTTTAGTAAGACCCTTGAAGTCATTGGTGTTGGTTACAAAGTTGCTGTAAAAGGTAACATTGTTGACCTTGCCGTAGGTTTTTCTCATCCCGTACTTTTCGATTTACCGAAAGGCATTACAGCTACAGCCGAAGGCAACAAGCTGACCATTGCTGGTATTGATAAAGTACAAGTGGGCGAGGTTGCGGCTCAAATCCGTCGTATTCGTAAGCCTGAACCTTACAAAGGTAAGGGTATTAAATATGAAACCGAAGTTATCCGTCGTAAGGTGGGTAAGTCCGGCGGTAAGAAGTAGGTAAGACCATGAAAATTTCTAAAAATGAAAGTAGACAGCGTCGTAAAATTCGCATTCGCAAGAAAGTGAACGGCACAGAAGCTCGTCCCCGTCTTGTGGTATATCGGTCTAACCTGCACCTCTATGCCCAGATTGTTGACGATACTAAGGGTGCTACCTTGGTTGCCACATCTACCTTAAGCCTCAAAAAGGCTCAAGCAGATGCTCATTGCAACCTTGCCGGTGCAACGCTTGTGGGCAAAGAAATTGCCCGTTTGGCCAAGGAAAAGAATATCAATTCCGTTGTGT
>CAYJHS010000236.1:0-4260 GCA_964369815.1 uncultured Desulfovibrionaceae bacterium | reverse complement strand
AGAATGATGGGGGTCCATCAAAGAGTTAACGAAGAGGATGGAAAAAAGGCTGAGCCCGAAAAGGCATAAAGCCAAGATGGCGGGTTTACGTCCGCCTCTGCCTTGTACGACGCGCATATGAAAAAGCCACGCATATATTCCCCAGATAAAAAAGGAAATAACTTCTTTAGGGTCGCCACTAAAAGCTTTACCCCAAGCACTGCTTGCCCAAATAATGCCGGATACAATGCCAATGGTAAAGAGTGGAAAACCCACAAAAGTGGCTATGGCATTGGTTTTATCAAGGATGGCAAGAGCCGGAAAGTCCTTGTTAAATCCTACAAGTGGCGTTTTGGATTTAATTTTTCTTTCTGTATATAAAAAGATAATTCCTGCTACAAAAGCCAAAGCCATGAGAGCAAGACTTACATAGAGAGAACCAATATGTAGAGCATAAAAACGCCCGCTTAAAGAGGACGGTAAGGATATTGGTGCATGGGTTAGCCGTAAGGAAAATAAAAACACAATTAAAGTCAGTGGCACCATAAAAATAGTGGGTGTGGTATGACGAGTTTTCCAGCTAGTAAAAAAGGAACACAGGAGCATGAACCAAGCAAGAATTTGTAAATATGTACCAAGGCTGAGCCCGTCGGGGTTTTGCGAGTGGCTACCGCGAATCATATCAAATGCTTGCATGACAAAACCCCCACAAGTAAGAGCGCATGCCAGCACGCGTAACCAGCGTTGGCGTAAAAGTAGACCAAGGATGCCACTTAAAGTAGCCATACCGTATAAAAATAAGATGAGTAAGGCGCTTTGCTCAAATGATATCATTTAGTAACTCCATAATATATTTATGTAAGCTAGGAGGCAAAAGTTCCTCTAAGAGTTGTTGACTCAGCTCTTTTTTTCCTTGCGCTAAATATGTGCGCAAGGGGGATTGTACAAGAGCACGAAAAAGTGCTGTATTATGCGCTGTGGGCTGCCCTAGCTCAAGGACATGTGGTCGCAGTCTTCCTAAAAATACCGTCATGGGGGCATGGGGAATAAGCCATTCTTCCAATTCCATACGTAACTGACGTGACCATGCGGGGCTTGCTCCCTCGGTGCTGATGGCAGCCATAAGACTGCTATCATGTTCATTTTTTCCTTGTATGGCAGCAAGTGCCGGTACAATACAGGTGCCTTTATGGGGGGCATCTACGCAATTGCACAAAATATTTTGCGCCGCACACAGCTCTGCTATGGTGGCATTTAAGCCTCTATCCCCTGTGCAGGCAAAGACAAGGCTTTTTCCCTGTAAGTCTTGAGCAGTAAAGGGACGTTTTTCTAAGTGTAAATGAGGATTATTCCGTACTGCATCCCAATAATCATTAAAGTCGTGAATGTCCAGTATAAGTACCGACGAAGCCTTGGCCTTTAGCAAACTTTGTGCTTTTCGAAAGCCCACTTCTCCGCCGCCAATAATTAAACAAGCGCACTGGCTTACGTCTATAAAAAGAGGATAATACATGCTTACTACCAATGTTTTTTCAAAGTGTACATCAATATGCTTTAAGAGTGAAGTGCCTTTTATGGTATAAAATCTTTTAAGGCTTGATATTAGAGGGATATTTACATAATATTTGTGAAGGGAGTAATATGCAACAATTTTTAATTATTCAATTGGCACGTTTTGGGGATGTAATCCAAACAAAGCGCCTCATAAAAAGCCTTGAAAAGCGAGGCCAAGTACACATATGTCTTGATGCAGCTCTTGCTCCCATGGCAGCACTTATCTACGCTAAGGCCATTTTGCATAGTGTACCAGCGCATGTTTTACCAAATAACAATGACTCTAGGCAAGTGCATGTGCTCTATTCCACCATAGAGGCCTTGAAACATATTGATTTTTGTGCCGTATATAACTTGAATTATAGTCAACTAAATACTGCGTTAGTGCGTATTTTTCCTCCAGAAATAATTGAAGGCTACAGCATAAAAGATGGGCAACTATTACGCAGTGCATGGGTGCAAAAGGCTTTTTTGTGGACGCAAGAGCGACACATAAGCCCCATTAATTTAGTGGATTTTTGGGCGCATTTTGACACCAATCCTTGTCAGCCTACGGAGGTAAATCCCGTAGCTACTGGTGGGGGTAGGGGGCTTGGCGTGGTGTTAGCTGGGCGTGAGTCTCGACGCTCCCTCCCCATGTCCGTGCTGGCGCAAGTGGTACGTACTTATTACGAAGCTCTTGCCGGAGCCAAAAGTGGATTAAAAATCTACTTGTTAGGCAGCAGTGCGGAAGTGCCCTTAGCGCGGCAATTAATGCGTCTTTTACCGCCTGCCATACAAAGCATCACAGAAGACCTTAGCGGAAAAACCTCTTGGCACGGCCTCATAGAGGCCTTGACCGGCCTTGATATGCTTATTAGCCCCGATACAGGAACCATGCACCTTGCGGCGCACCTTGGGGTTCCGGTAGAGGCCTTTTTTCTTTCTTCAGCTTGGTGCCACGAAACAGGCCCCTATGGAGAAGGGCATAGAGTTTGGCAATCGCTTTGTGCTTGTGCGCCTTGTCTGGAATCTGCTCCTTGTCTTATCCATACAAAATGCTTAGAAGATTTTACGCAGCGTAGTTTTTATCGAACACTTACAGCACATTTACAAAATAGGGAACTCATGGCTAAGGAAAGTGTGCAGGAGTCCACTTTAACGTATCAAGCTTCCCGTGTGGATGCTTTAGGAAGTACATGGAAAATTGTCTATGGTAAGGATAATCACGCTGAAAAACGTGCCCATTTGCGTGCTGTGGTGGCAGAGTATTGCAAACGTCCCTTGGCAGAGTTGGTGGGAAACTGTAACGCAGCCATGACACAGTCTTTTTATGAGGAGGCAGATTGGATGCTCAGAGATAAACATCCCAATTTTACAGCCCTTATGCAGGAAGATACAAACATATGATTATAGAACAAAAACAACCTTTACGGATACTTGTGGTGCTTCCTTTTTATGGTGGTTCTTTACCCATTGGTCGATACTGCGTGGAAGCATTACAAAGCCTTGGGCACAGTGTGGAAGTTTTTGACGCTCCGGCATTTTATACAGCGTATACCGCCATGCAGGGGCTTCGGGTAACTTCCGAGCGTTTAGCCCAGCTTGAAAACGCTTTTTTACAGAATATTTCTCAAGCCATTTTGGCACAAGCAGAAAGTTTTGAACCAGATATGGTTCTTGCTCTAGCGCAAGCACCCATGAGTCGTCAAATTTTACGTCGTTTAGAGAAAATGCATATTCCTACCGCCATGTGGTTTGTGGAAGATTATACAATTTTTACCTACTGGCGTGCCTTTGCGCCCTTATATTCCGTCTTTGCCGTCATCCAAAAAGAACCTTTTTTGCAAAAATTGACAGAAGTTGGGCAAAAAAATGCCTTATATCTCCCCATGGCGGCCTTACCAAGTTTTCATAAAGAAATAGCACTAAATCCACTTGAAAAGAAAAGATTCAGTGCAGACGTGGCTTTTTTGGGTGCCGGATATCCTAACAGAAGAGTGGCTTTTCGTCCCCTAGTGAATCAGAAAGATTTCAAAATTTGGGGAACGGAATGGGATAATGACGCTATTTTAAGCAAGTGCGTCCAAGAAAAAGGCGTCCGTATTAGCGCAGATGATGCCGTAAAGATATACAATGCTACGAGCATTAATATTAATTTGCATTCAAGTGTTAAAGATAGCACAGTTATTTCTGAAGGGGATTTTGTCAATCCACGCACTTTTGAACTCGCTGCCATCGGCGCTTTTCAACTGGTGGATAAACGCACCCTCATGGCAGAACTTTTTGAGGAAGGCATGCTCGCGACTTTCAACACCCTTGAAGATATGTACGCACAAGTAGACTACTACTTGGAACATCCCGAAGAACGCAAGTTTATGGCGCAAAAAGCCAAAGCGCATGTACTGGAAAAACATAGCTATCAAGCCCGTATGCAAAGCTTACTTGACTATGTGGAAGAAAAGTGCGGCCCTTGGAAAAAACGCACCTACAGCCGTTTTCCAAAAGAGCTTCCGGACGAGCTACGTGGACAGCTAGGGGAACTTTTAGAGAATTTACAACTGCCGGCAGAAGTGTCCTTTGAAGATGTGATTTTACGTATTCGCCAAAGAAGTGGACAACTAAGTTCACTGGAAACGACGCTGCTCTTTTTAGATGAATGGAAAAAACAATATGGTAAGTAGTTTTTGTTGATAGAGTTTGTTGGGGGAGGGGAACTTTTTTGAAAAAAAGTTCCCCTCCCCCAAA
>CAYJHS010000235.1:0-4262 GCA_964369815.1 uncultured Desulfovibrionaceae bacterium | reverse complement strand
GCTGTCACCTCCGGTGAGGGCAAGGGGATTACTAAGATTTTTGCCCTTGCCGTGCTATGTCTGATTACGATATTGCTGTCACCTCCGGTGAGGGCAAGGGCTGAAGGGGGCTGCACCCCCTGGCCGCCCTTGCAACCCGCCTCCCCGCTACCGCCCTTTCGCTGTGGCCTATCCTTTCGGGGCTATTTGCTTTGCAAATGATCCCCTACAGGGCATGAAAAGCCAAGGTCTTTTCATGCGGGCACAGCAACGGGAGTCCACGGTAACTAGAAAATGTTGCTGTAATACGATACCAAGACAAGAGTTCACAGTAGCGATGAAGTCTTGCTATGATGCAATACAACGAGAGTCCATGGTAGCTAGCAAACTTTGTTATGATATGTTGCTATGCTAGAGCGGCACTACATTCTTGTTTCAAATGTAGCCTATACTCACTATTTTTGTCTTTAAAATCCCCTACCTTCCCCCTTGTGCGTAGCACTATAAGGGGGTGCACAGCAACGGGAGTCCACGGTAACTAGAAAATGTTGCTGTAATACGATACCAAGACAAGAGTTCACAGTAGCGATGAAGTCTTGCTATGATGCAATACAACGAGAGTCCATGGTAGCTAGCAAACTTTGTTATGATATGTTGCTATGCTAGAGCGGCACTACATTCTTGTTTCAAATGTAGCCTATACTCACTATTTTTGTCTTTAAAATCCCCTACCTTCCCCCTTGTGCGTAGCACTATAAGGGGGTGCGCAGCGGCAAGCGAGAAACGAGCGCAAGCCAATGCGTGGGGGTTACTTTCGAGGCCGCCACGCTTTTGTCTCCTTCTAATGCTAAAATAACCAAGACTACTATCTTTTTGCTACAAAAGCGTGGCTGGTTGGTTTTTGTGGAATTTTAGAAATATAAAGATTTTTAGGGCGTTCAAGGAAGAAATTATTTTTCTGCGTAAGCGACCTCAAGGTCGTGCGTATAAGAAAAATAATTTCTGACGCAGAACGCACTGAAAAGATTGATTTTGCGAAAGAACGCAAAAGTGCAGCAAAGGCAGAACATGCTAAAAAGAATGATTTTGCGAAAGAACGCAAAAGTCATATAACAAAACAACGCAAAATTTGACTTTGCAAAAAAACACAAAAGCGCAAAGGAAAAATCAAAACTTATCCTCGCAAAAAAAAGGGGAAGCACATACATGCCTCCCCATAACTTATTTACCTAAAAGAACCTAATCAAGCACACGCCTGCAGATTTCTTGTGCGGCTTTGCGTCCGGCGCCCATGGCTAGGATAACCGTAGCCGCACCGGTCACAATATCCCCGCCGGCAAAGACATTGGGGATAGAGGTTTCACCTGTTTCTTCGTCAGCCACAATGTGCCCCCACTTGTTCAATTCAAGCTCAGGCGTAGCTTCCAGCAAGATAGGATTAGCACGAGTGCCCAGCGCCACAATGGCAAGATCTGTGGGTAAGTCGTACACATCACCTTCAATGGGTTCAGGACGGCAACGACCGGAAGCGTCGGGTTCACCAAGCTTCATACGTTGCAAGGTCACCGATTGTAAATTCAACTTGTCATCTCCATTAAATTGCACTGGAGAAGCAAGTAATTCCAATTGGATACCTTCTTCCTCGGCGTGTTCGATTTCTTCCAAACGAGCCGGCATTTCCGCACGGGTACGACGGTAGACAATATGCACACTCTCAGCACCAAGACGCATGGCGGTACGTGCGGCGTCCATGGCTACGTTACCAGCACCAAAGACGGTGACATTCTTACCAGGATAAATAGGAGTATCTTGCTCTGGGAAAAGATAGGCACGTCCAAGGTTTGCACGAGTCAAATATTCGTTGGCAGAAAATACACCTACATAGTTTTCACCGGGAATATTTAAGAAAATAGGAAGTCCTGCACCTACACCAATGAAGACAGCCTTGTAACCTTGGTCAAAAAGGTCTTGAATGGTAATGGTGCGACCGCCAACCCAGTTAACATGAAAATCTACACCGTTGAGCTTAAGACCATTAATTTCTTCCGCCACTACGTCTTTAGGCAGACGGAAAGATGGAATACCATATACAAGTACACCGCCAGGCTCGTGCAAAGCTTCATACACGTCCACCTTAATGCCTTGAGCAGAAAGATATCCAGCCACAGTGAGGGAAGAAGGGCCAGAACCAAGACAAGCCACCTTCACACTATCTAGAGGTAAAGCGCAAGAATTAGTACCGGTCACTTGCTCGCAAGGAGAAGTGGCAATATAAGTATCGGCGACAAAACGCTCAAGACGCCCAATGGCAACCGGCTCGCCTTTTTTACCTATAATACACTTGCCTTCGCACTGGATTTCTTGAGGACATACACGACCGCACACTGCTGGCAAGCTATTGGTGCCTTTAATGATGCGATAGGCAGAGTCAACATCGCCACGAGCTACAGCTGCAATAAATTGCGGAATGGGCACTTCCACAGGACAGCCATTAACGCAAAGAGGCTTTTTGCACTGTAAACAGCGGCTAGCTTCGGTCATGGCCATTTCAAGAGTATAACCGGTGGCTACTTCTTCAAAGTTGCGTGCACGAATCTTGGGGTCAAGACAAGGCATTTCAGTACGAGGAATAGCAGGCTTTTTTTCTTTTTTTACTTTTGGGGTATTATCCATTGCAAGTACACCTATAATGGTCAAAAGACTCTTTTTCTTGCTGCGCAAAGGCGCCAAGGCGACGACGCAGTTCATCAAAATCCACTTGATGTCCGTCAAATTCCGGTCCATCAACACAGGCAAACTTGGTTTGCCCACCCACCGTCACACGGCAAGCACCACACATACCGATGCCGTCTACCATGATGGAGTTTAAGCTCACCACCGTTGGCGTACCAAAGGGGCGTGTGGTGGCAGAAACGGCGTTCATCATGGGTACTGGGCCTACGGCAACCACTTCAAAAACGTCTTTATCTTTTTCCAGTCTGTCTAATAAGAGATCCGTTACAAGACCATGATGACCGTAACTGCCATCGTCGGTGGAGATGAGTAATTCATCCACAAAGCTAGAAAGTTCCTTTTCAAAAAGGAGTAAATCTTTATTGCGTGCTCCAATAATGCCCACAACTTTATTGCCTTTGCGATGATGTCCTTTGGCAATGTGGTGCATGGCGGCAATGCCTGTTCCACCACCAACGCAAATAGCAGTGCCTTTTTTCTCGATGTGTGTAGCCTTACCGAGGGGGCCACAGACGTCTAAAATCGTGTCGCCTGCTTTATAGGTTTCAAGAAGAGCTGTACTCTTACCTAGCACCAGATAAACAATGGTAATAGTACCATTTTCTTTGTCTGTATCGGCAATGGTTAGGGGAATACGTTCGCCATTTTCAGTGAGGCGCAACATAACAAAGTGACCAGGTTCGGCCTTTTTGCTGATGTGCGGCGCATCAAGAATAAGCTTGCTTGTTTTACCAGGAATGAGCGATTCCTTCACAAGAATTGGGGTAGGCATGAAGAACTCCTTTATAAACGGTGTGCTTGAAAAAATGTCTTCGTAAAGTACAATTTTTTAAGCCATATTTGCGAAAGGGAGCATAGTCAATTAAGCCTAAGATAGCAAGTAATGTGCACATAAAAAATGCAGAATTAGAGAATTTTTTTTTGACATGATTTTAATGAATATTTTTTTATGAGCTCTGCCTTCACTATCTAAGTAAAACTTGCAATTTCTCGTACTATAACATATTTTGCGGCATTGAATTTTAGGAGTTATATATGTCAAACACCAGCGTAAAGACCGCTTTGCTCTTTCCGGGACAAGGTGCGCAAGAACCCAATATGGGTAAACACCTTGCCGAAGAAAGCAAAGACGCCATGGATTTATGGAAAAAAGCCGAAAAAATCAGCAACTTAGAGTTAAGAGAAATATATTGGGGCAATGATGAAAACGCCATGGCAGACACTCGTGCCCTACAGCCGGCTTTAACAGTGGTGAATTTAGCCTTATGGCAAGCGCTTTCATCTCGTTTTACGTCCGTGGCCTGCACGGCGGGACACAGCCTTGGTGAGTATGCCAGCCTTGCTGCAGCTAAGGCGCTGACTTTTGACACTGTACTTGAGCTTGTCTCCTTACGAGGACGCCTCATGGCCGAAGCTGACCCCAAGGGTACTGGTGCCATGGCGGCAATTTTAAAGCTTGACCTTGCGAAAGTGGAAGAACTTGTGGAAGTATGCGCCAAGGAATCAGACGAAATGTTGCGCATTGCCAATTATAATACTCCTGCGCAATT
>CAYJHS010000234.1:0-4278 GCA_964369815.1 uncultured Desulfovibrionaceae bacterium | reverse complement strand
TTGGGGGAGGGGAAAACTTTTTGGCGCTAGCAAAAGTTTTCCCTCCCCCAAGAAATAGTTGTTTATTGGGGCGGGATAATATGCACAGTGCGCACGTCACCTCGCGCTGCATTAGCGTGTTTTCTGAATTCTTTAAGCCAGTTTGGGCCGTGCAGATGTTGGGCAAGCCATTCACTGACATGGAGCACTGGGCGTGAAATTTTTAGATTTGCTAAAATAAGTCCAATACCCACCTTACACGAAGGGCAGGACACCAGTACTGGCCCTGCATAATTGCCGAGAGCGTCGGAAATATTGTTCTTTTTACGATCACGTAGGCGATTATAAATATGCGGTGCTGTCATAGCTCCCATGCCTGACTCGCCACAGCAGCCAGGAGAGGTGGGAAAGCTTGCTCCTGTGAAGGTGCTCAAGGTCTGTAGTAGCTTTTGACGTCCTTTGACCTTGTGCATGCCAGGCCACTCTACGTGGCAGGCTTCGTGATATAGGCGTGGAGCCCCGTCAAGGTTTGCCAGAGGTTCAAGGCCTTCAAGGGCCAGCTGCACGGCGTCTTTATGCTCAAGGTGCATTTTTTGGGTAAGGTCTTCAATGCTTTCAATGCATGTACCACAAGTGGTGACTACATTTTGTATATCCAATCCGGCATTTTTGCCTTCTTCGTAAAGTTCTTGTAGGAGTTTACGCACGGCTTCGTGGTTGCGTCGATAAAGTTTTTCCATGCCCGCTGTGAGGAGGGGATAGCCGCAGCATAAGTGTTTAGAAGGCATGATAACGCTGTGTCCGGCTTTAAGTAAAAGTAGTAAGGATGCCGTGGCAATACGGTCATAAAATAGCCCTCCGCCACAGCCCGGAAAGTATATGACGGCAGATTTATTTTTTGTGGCGTGGGTGTTTTCTTCTTCAGTGGCTTCAGGTTTTGGAACAAAAATATGTCCACGAGTTAATTTTAAGGATTCATATATATTGGTATAGCCAATTTTTGGCCCTTTGCCGGAAAAAAGCGGGCTTTGTAAACCGCTTGTCCAACCATTGGGGATACAATCGATGCACTTGTTTTGTGCTTTTTGTCCAAGAGAAGCCATTTTTGCGGCCTTGGGAATGCGTAATTCGGGTTTGAGCAAAAGCCATTGCAGTACGCGTGATTTGATGGGGTGACCACCAAAACCTTTGGACTCCAACATGGCGCGTAATGCTAATGCTACCTCACCTGAAGGAATTTTTACTGGGCATATTGATGCACAACGCCCGCAAGCTGTGCAGTGTTCAAAAATAGTGTTAATATGTTGGAGTAGTCTCTCGTCAAGGCGCCCTGTGCTGGCTTGGGTGTAATAAATGGCTTCTAACAGGGTGCCAAGCACCATATTTTTATTACGAGGATGCCACTGCATGGAGCGCTCAGGATAGGTCATGGGGCAGACATGTTTACATTTTCCGCAGCGAGTACAATTTTGTACTAGACTGAGCATGTGCATGAGTTGTTCTTTGTCCGGCAGGCCGCTTTCCTTAATGTCATTAATGAGTCCATTAAAGGAAAAGGTGAAAGGACGCACGGGCAATTCTTTGCTCACAAGCTTAGCAGGATTCAAAATATCGCGTGGATCAACTCTGTCTTTGAATTCCCGCATGGCAGTAATCTTGTCTTGGCTTAAAAAGGCAATCTTGGTGATACCAATACCGTGCTCACCAGAAACAGCTCCGCCCATATCTTGCGCTGTATTCATGACTTGTGCTGCCACTCTTTCTGCTTCTTCAAGCATATGGTGGTCGCTGGAGTTTACGGGAATATTTACATGGCAATTGCCGTCGCCGGCGTGCATGTGGCTTGCCACCGTAATGCGGCTAGCATACATATAATCCGTAATATCATTAATTTTTTGTGTGAGGTGCTCATATTTTGCGGCAAGGTCTTTCAAAAAAAGTGTAGCGCGCATAAAGAGCTCTTCGTCGCTCACTTCCGTAGCTGATACTTTACCCTGTACTACCTTTGATGCATAGGAAAACTCACGGTTAAAGGCGGTATCTTCTACAGGAAAGCCCGACAAACGTCCTACGGAAAGCATGGCATAGCGAAAGGCAGAGGCCACACATTCTAGGTTGAGTTGCTCCAAAAACAAGGCAAAATCAGGGATTCGTGCCATGGGGATGACTACGTCTTCATTGATTTTAAAGCCAGAAGTGCGTTTTGCTATGGCAGAAAGCTTATGTCTATCTTCCCAGAAAAGCTCAGCTTCTTTGGTGTCCTTTGCCACAGTGCAATCGACATTTTCTTGAGCATTGACCACTTCCACAATGGCAGCTACCGCTTTGTCTAGGAGCAGTGTTTCATCCCCATCCACTTGCACAATGATAACAGAAATGGGGTCACCGTCGTATTGTGTTGATTTGCGTTTATATTCAATGGCTTGAACGTATTTTGCGTTGAATTCTTCTAAGGCAGAAATGCGAGCATAGTCACCATCACGTCTGATGGTATCACGTAAGGCCACAAGCTCTCCAATAACAACAGCGGCAGTGTGCATGGAACGCCCAAAAAATTCAAGCACTATCACTTTAGAATGTTTTGGTTTTTTGTGTAGTACAAAGCAGGCTTCTGTAATAATACCGTCGGTACCTTCTTTTTGAATGCCGGGCAAGCCCCCTAATGCCTTATTGGTTACATCTTTGCCAAGGCCGGGGAGGCGCACTTCTTCACCATTAAGTTGCACCACATTGCGCACGCCGCCAGAGGTGTCTTTAACTTCAAAAATAGGTTTTTCATCGGGCAGGATTTTATGGCGAGGGTGCTCTTTACGCTCAACGGTAATGATTTCCCCTGTGGGTGTAACCATGCGCCACCATAAAAGGTTATCAAGGGTTGTGCCATATTCAAAGGCACACGGCCCGCCGGCATTTTCAGAAATATTTCCGCCAATGGTGGAGGCGAGTTTTGAGGCTGGATCAACGGAAAAGAAGAGGTCTACTTTCTGAGCGGCTTTAATGACTTCATGAGTGAGCACGCCGGCCTCACATACGAGGCTTAATTCTTCCGTATTCACTGGATTTATGCGGGTTAGGCGGGTCAAAGACACAATGACAGTGCGCTTACGTGCTGGAACAGCGCCGCCCGTCATGCCGGAGCCGCCTCCACGAGGAATGAGGGCAAACTTTTTGTCGTTGGCAAGGCGCACTAGTTCTGCCACTTGCTATGTGCTTGCCGGTTCCACATGGGCCGACCAAACATGGTGATACCTTCTCCGATGCTGGGGGCATAGTGATGCGCAAGGGCAAGAGAGTGAGTTTCAAAGGTTTTTTGCACACTTTCACGCACTGTTTCAGCGTCAATAAAGGGGGTGTACGCTACAAGAAAGAGTTCTTCTGCAATGGCAATGGCAAGATTGCGCACAGATTAAGGCCACTCTTCAAAGTCATTGCGGTTGATGCGTAAGATTCTGTTTACTACGTAGACAGGGGAAATAGAAATATGGGGGCCTTTGTGTGCCATTATTGCCTCAAAAAAACTACCAAGAACTAAAAGGTGTTAAAGTTAATAATGCGTTTTTATAACGCTTTTCGTGGGTGACTTCTTGCCCTACCCAAGGGGGGAGAGTGACACTTTCGTTTTCAGCATTCAGCTCTATTTCTGCAGTGGTAAGTCCAGCATTTGCGCCTAAAAACTCGTCCACATCCCATATGGCCTGAGCATATGGAATACGATAGCGGATTTTCTCCACAACACGCTGTTCTGTCAAGGTCTTTAAAATGAACTCTGCCTCCTCAGGAGGAATAGGGTATTCATATTCATGGCTGGAAATGTCGGTACTTTTACTTTTAATGGTAATAAAAGCGGTGCGTTCACTCCCTATGGGCATGGGGGCACATAAGCGCACACGCACAACGCAACGTGCCTCTGTGCTTAGGTAACCCTGTTGTATGAGAGTGCCTTGTGTATCAAGCTCTTGCCAGGGGTTGCCTTTTACAAGAAACTTTCGCTCAATTTCCATTGCCATAATAGACTCTTATGCGTTTTTAGAAGATTTTCTTTTGAAAATCAGATAATTTCTGAAGGTGTTTGTACAGAAAGATTTTCTTAATCGGCAAGTATTATGCCGTACACCAAAGCGAAAGTCAAACACTCAAGGCGGCAATGAGTTCTTATGCCTAAGCGGCAAATCATTCCCAGTGGGTATGGTTTTTTTTGCTGTATAACTCACTAAAATTATACAAAGAAAATTGTACTACTCTAGGAATGTTTTTTTCATGATACTATAAGTGTATTTAGGGCGGCATAATGTGCCTGGG
>CAYJHS010000233.1:0-4367 GCA_964369815.1 uncultured Desulfovibrionaceae bacterium | reverse complement strand
TATCTGGTGTAGTAACAAAAACCAACATGGTATTATCGTCCACAAGCTGCAGTAATTCTTCAAAAGGAAAAGAAAAAACTTCGTTTAATGCCGCATGACGCAACTCTATACCACAAATTTGCGCTTGTACACTGTACATACCAAAACACGGTTTAAAACATACAATGTTATCCTGCCCAGGAAGACAACGCACCCGCATAAGCAAGTCAATAATCTCATCACTGCCATTACCCATGACAATGCGCCTTGGGCTTATGGCAAATTTTTTTGCCAGTGCATCTACAAGGCGAGGATTGCCACTTTGTGGATAGCGGAAAATATCACCGGCCACTTTGTGCACACGCTCTTGCACAAGGGGAGAGGCTCCAAGGGGATTTTCATTACTAGCCATTTTGATGACATTTTCACAGTGATATTTTTTTCTGATATCTTCAATGGCAAGGCCGGGTACATAGGGCTTTAAAGCAGTAATCTGTTCACGCACACTGTGCGCTTTAGAAGATGAATGAGACATACCTAACCTATATTGTTTAATAGACAAAAAGGAAAGCCGCTGAAAGTCACCGGCTTTAACACAAATAAACCTTAAAAACGCTACTCAGAATAATTGGGGCGAATGGTCATAACGGGCTGTTTGGCATTTTTTACAACGCATTCTGCCACAGAGCCAAAAAGTAAACGATCAAGTCCCTTTCGTCCATGGGTGCCCATAATAATAAGATCCACGTCCTCTTCCTCAGCTTTAGCTACAATTTCCTCCGCCGCATAGCCAATGAGCACATGTCCTTTAACATTAATTCCAGGGAAATTTTCTGACACATAGGTGTCCATGGACTTTTCAGCCCCGCTGACAATTTCACCTACAAAGTTTTCTATAGTGTTTGGTGGCACATGAAAGCCCACATATTGACTCAAAGATGGTGCCGTATACACTACAACAACCTCAGCATTGGCAAGCTTTGCAAGGGTAATGGTATATTCTGCTAGGGTTTTACTATGATCAGACAAATCCACTGCACAAAGAATTTTCTTAATTTCTCTCATATCATACCTCTTAAGTGTGTTTAAGTTTCGAATATTTGTACAATATAAAACCGATACCACATGGACTATGTAGGCAATGAAACCTAAGTAGCATAAAAATTCTTAAAAGCAACAAAACATACTTTGTACCGCCACTTTATATACATATACATGTTTTTCCAAGGATAGACAAGCCTTGAAAATCTCCTTATAATAGTATTATAGGGAATTAATTTTGCAATTTGTACCATGCGCTGTACATAAAAAGGTAATATTTTCCTCTAAAGTTTTTTCAATATTAATGATATTCAACAGTTATAAAAAGTGACCATGAACATGCCCTTGGCAGCTACAAAAATGCAGGTAATATTTTCCTCTAAAGTTTTTCTAACATCAACAATGTTCGCTATTTACAAAAACCAATTATTATGGCAAACCTTTTGCATAGTATTTTTTGAAACACCAAGGTTGGAGGCCCTATGAATATACAAAGCCAAAACATTGAAGCCTTACTCGCTCAGCAAGAGCTTCAAGCAAAAAAATCCGCTGCACAAAAAAATGCTGATAATGACAGCTTTGCCGCTACATTAGCGCAGCAAGCAGCCCTTGGTGACGCAGACAACAACCTTACGCAACCCCCTATTGCGCAAGGCGTGCAAGCAAACGTTGCACAACAGTTGCTTGTAAACGGAGTGGAAAACATTACCGCATCGACGGCTGCTGGTTCTTCCGCTGTCATGGGGCAAGCCCTTGAGCAGGCTTCGACGGCACTAGACATGTGGGATTCGTATGCGCAAAAACTGCGTACGCCAAGTAATGATGGAAACTTGCGAGATGCTTATACTCTTTTAGAAGGCATTGAATCGCAAGTGTCGTCGCTCAAAGCGAACAATCAACAAACGCTTGAGCAAAACCCCGACTTAGCAGGCCTTGTCAATGAACTGGAAATCATGAGCACTACGGAAAAAATTAAATTTAACCGTGGAGATTATTTAGGTTAATACAAGGTGTTAACAAAAAGTGCCGCACTGAATTTCAGGACGGCATTTTTTTTTGTCCGATACACAATTATGCCTCACACCATTCTAGTTTCAAATGTAATTTATAGAGAGTTTTACTTTGCCAATGACTGTATAAACTTTGGGAATGTTTTTGAACAATTTGCGGCGACAAAACAAAATGTAGATGCTGCTCTGCGAAAAAAACCTTAACCAAAGTCATACTGTCATCTATGCATTTATGAAATTAGAATGTCGTAACAATTATACCCCACGCCATACAAATACATTTGCAATTATCAATAAAGTCTGTTAGGTTACTAAAAATGTGAGTATCAATACTCTCAAGACTCCACGCAATACACTGTGTAGGAGGCTTAAATAGTAAATGTTTTTTTCACATCTAAGAAAATAACCAAGGGGCATTTATGGACTTTGATCTTGATGAAAAACAAACTTCTGATGAAGAAATCATTGAACTTACAGACATTATTGAAAAGGGTTCAGTCAGTAGCGCTGAAGCTCCCACAGAAAGTCCAGCAGACACTTCCATGAGTGACCTAGGCAACAGTGCCCATGCGCCCGACTTGTCAGGGGGTGACGATGTTGATTTGGATGCTTTACTAGCACAAATGGACAGCGATGGTGGATTTTCTGCCTTTGAAGACTCCATAAGTGACGATGCTAATACAGAAGATGCGACAAACCATGATAATGATGCTTTCAACATAGATGATAACGACCTTAATGCTGACAACGCCGCTCCTTCAGCCACAAACAATATGACAGACATGTCCGATGTGGATGCCCTACTTGCCGAGATGGATATGCCCCCACAACCGCAGGTAGAAACAGAAAACACCCCGCCAGAAAATACTGAGGATGTGGCTGAAGACATGGACGCCCTTTTAGGCAGTCTTTTAGAAGACAGCCCTCCGACCAGCGCCCCTACAGAGGCAGTGCAAGACGACACACCACAGGCACATTTTGATGCACCAGCACCCCCACAAGCCGCCGCGGAAACTCATGACGACCTAGACAGTCTCTTTCAAGATGTTTTGGGCGAAGCTCCCCTATCCGCCGCTGAAGTTGCACAAAGCATTGTTTCCAATGACGAAAGCAGTGCCGATATAAGCTCGGCGGAAGTAGCAGAGGCGGTAATTTCTCCTGCCATGACGCCAGAAGCTGTACTTGCAGCAGAAGACATGATGGACATACAGCCCGAAAGTTCCCCCATCCCCGACTTGAGCGACGACCTTGACGCTATCTTAAGTGCCAGTGAACTTGAAACTCAAAGCGCCGCTACCGCCGCATCGGTAGAAGACACTCTATCAGAAGAAGCTGATATTATGGCTGATATTATGGATGTACCTCCTGTAGCCCCAGCACCAAGCGCACCAGATATCAATATCCAAATGGCACAAACACAAGAAACCGTGTTAAGCGCTGATCCTGTAATGCCACAAGCCCCCGCTGACCCCACACCTGCACCACATATGGACGTCATGGATGATATGGCTCCGGTTGCCGCCGCTGCCGCAGCCATACCCCAACCAGTTCCACTCCCTGTAGACGATGCTCGCATAGATGCTCTTGAAGAAAAGGTAAAAAGCCTTGAAAATACTCTCAGTGATATGCATACAAGCACCGAAAACTTCAGTACAAGCGTGAATAATCTTGGCGAAATTTTCAAGAACATTAACACAACAACAAGTGGTTTTAGTGAAAATATTGCTACACTAAAGAAACGCATGCGCACCCTTGAAGACGATATGGCCTTACGCATTACCACCCTTCAGGAACAAAACGAAAGCGTACTTCAAAGCAGTAGCGAAAAAGAAGCCAACGTGCAAGCAAGCCTTATGGAATACAAGGAAGAACTACAAAACATTAACGAAATAATACAACAAAATCAAACTGGTAACTCAGAAGACTCTACAACACAGCTCACAGCACAAATCGCAGCACTTGAAAGCAAAGTAACCGAACTTGAAAGTGTCACTTCCGCTGCTCCCAGTGAAAGCAATGAAGAGCATGAGGCTCAACTTACCGGTATGACTGCTAAAATAGAAGCCCTTGAGCAAGCCCTAGAAGAAGCTAAAGAACGCGAAACCTCCATGAAGGAAATCATTGCCACACAAATTACCAAGCTTGAAGGCACAGTACAGTCTCTCAGCAAGCAACAAGAAGAAACTAGCACCCATGACAATGACGCCTTACAAGAAAAAATCACGCAGCTCGAAAAAGCTCTTGAAATAGCACAAGAAAAAGAACAAGCTCACCTTGCAAACATTGCACAATTAGAAGAAAAAGTGCAAACTATAACCACCGACATGCAAGCTTTTG
>CAYJHS010000232.1:0-4403 GCA_964369815.1 uncultured Desulfovibrionaceae bacterium | reverse complement strand
GGGCCTTTGTGCAGGCGGCGCCGCTGGACTAGGTGCTGTTTGGTTAATATTTTGACTTTGTATGTTTTTTGGCTGTTCAGCTGGAGGTGTAGCTAAAGGTCCCGTACCCGGCTGTACCAAGGAAGGTGCCCCCGTACTAGGTTGACTCTGCGGAGGTGAAACTTGAAATGTCTGAAAACCTTGATTATTTATTTGGCCTGTGGGATTGGCAGCCGTGTTTATATCTTGCACAGGGGCCACAGGCGGAATGTGCACTTCGCCATAAACATCCATGCCTTGGGGCTTAGCTGTATTAGCAGTGTTTTGTGTAGCCGCAAAAGCCACTGTGTCGCTCAAGAGAAATAAAGCAGAGAAACATAAAAAATATATATATTTTAACATGATTACCTCATCAGTTGGTGAGTGCCCGTCGTGTTTTTGAACAGTAAAAAGCTGATGCAATTCTTATTCCGTATTATTTAAACTATACTGTTGGCTTTGTCACCCCTTGAAAGTGATAGAGGTGTGCTTAAAATTTTAATTTTTTTGGGGGAAGGGGAGACCTTTTGCTAGCGCCAAAAAGGTCTCCCCTTCCCCCAAACCCCCATCCCCTCCCAAAACGCGCCTATTTTAGTACATGTCTTTTAGAGCGTTGCTGCGGCAAAATATATATTAAAAAATGGTATTTTGTCGCATTGAAAGTTTTTTGAAGGGGGGTCTGGGGGGACAACATTACAACGTACAATATTTCTTGTGTTTTAATGGATTTTGCGTTAGCACGCAAAGCTATGAAGAAGTTACGATTTTATAGTGTTAGTTTGGGATGTCCCAAAAATCGTGTGGACACCGAGCATTTGTTAGGATCTTTGGCGCTTGAGCTTGAGCCTACGCCGCATTTGGGGCGTGCGCAGATGATTTTTGTGAACACATGCGGTTTTATCTTGCCTGCCATAGAGGAATCTGTGCGTACTATTGTAGAAATAGTCAATCATTTATCTACGTTAAAAAGGCGTCCTTTGCTTGTGGTGGCGGGGTGCTTGGTGGGGCGGTTTGGAGAAAAAGCTCTTGCTAAAGATTTGCCGGAGGTAGACCTGTGGTTACCCAATGCTACGCTGGACACATGGCCTGCACAGGTGGCGCATGCGCTGAAGCTTGCTCCTTCTTATGTCAAAAGCGGGCGATTGCTTTCAACTCCAGAGTCTTATGCTTGGCTTAAGGTGAGTGATGGTTGCCGACATGCTTGTTCTTTTTGCACTATTCCTTCTATTCGTGGCAAGCATCGCTCTGTTGCGGCTAAGCCTCTCGTGGAAGAGGCAGAAATGTTGCTTGAACAGGGGGTTAAGGAGCTTGTGCTTGTGGCGCAAGATGTGAGCTCATGGGGGGAAGATTTTGCAAGGCAAGACCCACAAGGCGGGCATAATTTACGCCAACTGCTAGAAAAGCTTTTAGCACTTAAGGGTTTGCATTGGCTTCGGTTAATGTATTTGTATCCTTCGGGAATGACCGATGATATGCTGTCATTTTTTAAGGAAGCTGTGCAAGATGGAGTTCTTTTGCCTTATTTTGATATTCCTATGCAGCATGCTCACGAGGATATATTGCGTCGTATGGGGCGTCCCTTTGCTAATGATCCTCGTAAGGTAGTAGATCGGGTGCGCCATTATTTACCACAAGCGGCCTTACGCACCTCCTTTATTGTGGGCTTTCCCGGTGAAGAGGAAGAGCATTTTCGCTGTTTGCAAGATTTTATTTTAGAAGCACGTTTGCATCATGTGGGTATCTTTAGTTATCAAGCCGAAGAAGGCACCAAAGCCGCTACTATGCCCAAACAAGTGGAGGAAGGCGTAAAGCAAACTCGCAGAGATGAGCTCATGGCTTTGCAAGCTGATATCTCGTCACATATTCTTGAGCAAGAGGTAGGGCAAGAACACGCAGTACTAGTAGATAGTGAGCATGAAGAATGGCCCGGTTTGCATGTGGGGAGAGTGTGGTTCCAAGCACCAGAAGTGGATGGTATAACCTATGTTAGCGGCCCAGAAGTGCAGGTAGGTAAGATAGTGCAAGCCAATATTGTAGAAAGTGCGGAGTATGACCTGACAGCACTTACGTAAAAGTATGCGTGTAGCGACCCTGTAAATAAAGGGAGTGCCGCTGTAAAATAATCTTTTGACTTGTACGAAATTATTGGTATTATTCCGCGACAGCGCATTTATGTTCTGTAACGTACTTTATTACTTTAAGGATTGTTATGTCCACATCTGCACAAAAACCTTTGCAAAAAAAGACAGCGTGGTGGCGTCACTTTGAAAATAGTATAGAACCGCAAATTATTTTTGAAGATTGTAATATTATAGATTATCTTGATCGGGCAGCCACTCACTATCCCAAACAAAAAGCCATTATTTTTCAAAATTATACTTTAAATTACAGTCAATTACGACGCAAAGCGGAGAGCTTTGCCGCGGCTCTACGTTTGCGGGGTGTGCAGACAGGCGACAGGGTAGCCATTATGTTACCAAACTTGCCGCAAACTATGATTGCTGTTTGGGGTGTGCTGAAGGCCGGAGCTGTGGCGGTGATGACTAATCCTTTGTATATGGAAAAGGAATTGACGCATCACTTTAATGATTCTGGTGCTAAGATACTTATAACCTTAGACTTGCTATGGCCTAAAATTGAACAATTATACGATAAGCTTGGTTTAGAGTTAAGTGTTGTGACGCGCATTGCTGACGGTCTTGCTTTTCCATTAAATATTTTGCAACCTTGGAAGGCTAAACGAGAAAATTCTGTGCCGCAGGTAGACTATAATGGCAAGGATATTCTTTCGTGGGCGTCGTTTATGGATACCAAGGAGCGCTATGCACAGGTGATAAAAAGGCCCAAGGATACTTTGGCCTTTTTGCAGTATACAGGTGGAACCACAGGCGTTTCTAAGGCAGCTATGTTGACCCATAGCAATTTAGCAAGCCAAATGCAGATTTTGACATATATTATTTTTAGCTCTCCTAAGTACACAGAGTCTTCTGAACGTGGGGGCTTGTTTACTTTTTTGTCTATTCTTCCCTTTTTTCATATTTTTGGTCTTGGCGGTAATGTCATTTTGCCGGCAGTGTTGGCTTCAGCGTCCATACCAGTACCTCGCTATACGCCCAATGATTTATTACATACTATTGATAAATATAAGCCAAACTTTTTCGTTGGCGTGCCTTCGGTGTATATTTCTCTTATGCAACAAAAAAATTTACCGCAGTATGATTTGTCGTGTATTGAGCTATGTATTTCCGGATCAGCGCCCTTCCCAGTAGAGGCGCTGGCTCGCTTTAAGAAACTTACCGGTGCTTGTATCACGGAAGGGCTTGGGCTTACAGAAGCTTCTCCCTGTATTACGGCAAATCCTGTCTATGGCATGCAAAAAGATGGTTCGGTAGGGGTACCTTTACCTGGCACTGAAATTCGTATTGTAGATAGTGAAACTGGCAATCAAGAGCTTGGGCCACATGAACTTGGGGAGCTTATTGTGCGTGGGCCGCAGGTCATGCAGGGATACTGGAAAATGGAAGAAGAAACGGCTCTGGTTTTGCGTGATGGTTGGCTTTATACGGGCGATATAGCCTACTATGATGAGGATGGATATATTTTTATTGCTGACCGAAAGAAAGATATGGTTATTGTGGGTGGGTATAATGTCTATCCACGTGAAGTTGATGAAGTTTTGTATGAACATCCGGCTGTAGCTGAGGCTGTGGTGGTGGGCATTCCGCATAGGACTCGCGGAGAAGTGCTTAAGGCCTTTGTGGTACCTCGTAAAGGGGAAGAGCTGACCGTTGCAGACTTATTGGCGCATTGTCGTGTGCGTTTGGCACATTATAAGATTCCCAAATATATTGAATTTTGTGAGGAACTCCCCAAGAGTTTAGTGGGTAAGGTTTTGCGTCGGGTGTTGCGAGATGCTGAGCTTGAGAAAATGGAGAAATCTGGGGAGCTTGCTGCTATACAAGAGCCTGTGGAAGATTTTGTAGATGAGGCACTTGAGTCGCAAAAAGCGCAGCATAGAGAACGGGCACAGCTTATTCGTCAACAGGCTGAAGACATGATGGCAGAGACAAAGAAGAAAGCCGAAGAGCTTATGGCGGAAGCCAAGAAAAAGACAGAAGAAATGCTTGCTGAAACGAAGAAAAAAGCTGAGGTCATGTTGGCACAGCTTGAGCAAGCCAAGGCGACGGTGGCGGAGCGGGTTGAAAAGTTTAAGGATGCTTCGCATGGTGATGATGCTTCTACAGGGAATGTGGAAGATTCTGCAGAGAAGGCTAAGTCGGAGTCGTCGGATGTGTCCGGTGATGAGGCCAGTAAGAAGTAGTGTGTGCCTATTTTGGATTGATTGATGAAGGGGAAGGTAGGCTTCCTCTTTGCACTTTTGCGTT
>CAYJHS010000231.1:0-4461 GCA_964369815.1 uncultured Desulfovibrionaceae bacterium | reverse complement strand
TTGTACCCACTGGGATTTTAGACATTTGCAAGGCATTGCCAGGCTTAATGTCGGCGCCTTCACCAGAAAGCAACACATCGCCTTGCTTAACTCCAACAGGGGCTAAGATATAACGCTTTTCACCATCAGCAAAATGCAAAAGAGCAATACGTGCTGAACGGTTAGGGTCATATTCGATGTGCGCTACAGTGGCGTTGATGCCAAGCTTATTGCGCTTAAAATCGATAATACGGTATAGACGTTTCACACCACCGCCACGACGACGAGACGTAATGCGGCCATGATGGTTGCGTCCGGCCTTTTTGGTAAGGCCAACGGTGAGAGACTTCTCGGGGGTGCTTCTGGTTAGTTCCTTAAAATCGGAAACAGTTTGGAAGCGGCGACCGGCAGAAGTCGGTTTCAACTTACGGACAGCCATCTCTTATACTCCCTCGAAGAATTCAATTTTTTGCCCAGGGGTCAAGGTCACATAGGCCTTTTTATATCCGGGCTTGCGTCCAATAACACGGCCTTGGCGCTTTCTATCAGAAGGCGCTTTGCGAACCACGTTAACAGCCACTACTTGAACATTAAAAGCTTTTTCCACTGCATTCTTGATTTCGATTTTGTTAGCCTTTGGGTGGACCATAAAGGTCAACTGGGTGGCTTCTTCTTTCAAGAATGTTGTCTTTTCCGTCAAGAGGGGCTTTAAGAGAACTTGTGTATATTCCATTCTAATAACTCCCTACTTTTGGAAACGAGCTTGCACGGTTTCCACAGCATTTTCCAAAAGCACAAGTTGTTTATGCTTTAAGATTTCATACACACTCAAACGACTTGGAGTCGAAATGGTGATGCCTGGAATGTTACGTGCAGACAGTGTAAGTTTATCATCGCCCATGTTATCAGGAGCGATAATCAACGCCTTTTGCAGACCTAAGTCATTTGCCACTTTAGCAAAAAGTTTGGTCTTTACTTCGGGCAGCTCGATGCTCTTCACAACCATAAGGCTTTCTGCAGCCAAACGGGAGGATAAAGCCATCTTCAGAGCCAGAGCGCGGACCTTGGAGTTCACCTTAAAACTATAGTCGCGTGGTTGTGGACCAAAGGTCACACCGCCGCCACGCCAAATGGGCGAACGATTGGAACCGGCACGAGCACGGCCTGTTCCCTTTTGTTTCCAAGGTTTGGCACCGCCACCAGACACATGGGTTCTGGTTTTTGTGGCGTGAGTGCCGGCTCTCTTGGCCGCAAGCTGCGCACGCACCACGAGGTTAAGGATTTCGGGCCTTACCTCCACTTCGAACACTTCAGAAGCGAGCGTAATTTCGCCGCTTTCTTTTTTGTTCTGGTCGTATACTTTCACAACAGCCATTATGCTATTCCTTTACTGCTTGCTGACCACGACCAGCCCATTCTTGGGGCCGGGCACGGAACCCTTTACAAGGATAACGTTGTCTTCGGGGCGCACATCAACGATGATTAAACCAAGTTGAGTAACACTTTCATTACCCCAGTGTCCGGCCATTTTGCGACCTTTGAACACACGACCGGGGAAGGTGTTGTTACCAATGGAACCGTTGTTACGGTGCACCTTTTCACATCCGTGTGTATCTTTGGAGCCGGCGAAGTTCCAACGGCGCATACGCCCTTGGTAGCCTTTACCAATAGATTTACCGGAAATTTTTACAATGTCACCAGCGGCGAATTGTTCGACGGTAAGCTCGTCACCCAAAGCAAGGGCGGCGGCGTCTTCGAGACGAATTTCGCGTGTGTGACGGAAAAGGCCTTTACCAGCCTTTGCAAAGTGACCTTGCAAGGGTTTGGTTGTGTGCTTTTCCTTTGCCTCTTCAAAAGCGATCTGGACTGCATTGTAGCCGTCCGTCTCGGTGCTCTTCACTTGCGTAATGGGGCAAGGGCCCGCTTTGATCACCGTAACGGCTACAGCGGAACCATCGCTTGCGAAGATGCGGGTCATGCCTAATTTGCGACCCAAAATTGCCATTTTCTCAGCCATGATTGCTTCTCCGCTAGAGCTTGATTTCTACGTCCACGCCTGCAGGTAAGCTAAGCTTACCAAGCGCATCAACGGTTTGTTGCGTGGGTTCGAGAATGTCCATAAGCCGCTTGTGGATACGCATTTCAAATTGCTCGCGGGACTTTTTGTCCACGTGCACAGAACGGTTCACGGTGTACTTGTGAATGTTGGTGGGAAGGGGGATTGGCCCTGCCACTCCGGCACCCGTGTTGCGCGCCGTATCTACGATTTCTGCCACAGCCTTATCAAGGATGCGATAATCGTATGCTTTGAGCTTGATACGAATGCGATCGCTGCTAACTGTTGTCATTTGCCTACTCCATTTTGGAACTTCGTGCCTTAAACATATATTTAAGGGATAATTCCTTCACATATCGCCAAAAACCTGCGTTTTTAGCTGTAAGGCTTAAAAATACAGCCTTACTCTACCTATTGGCACATAGGGGTTTGGTGTACACTGGGGGGCGTTCTTTTAACGCATATCGTGCGGAGTCTTTTGGGCGAGATGCCACGCAAAAATCCTTAACGATTATTCCCATTGCGTAGCCTGCCCTGCTGTGAATTTCACAGAAGAAAGGGTGCGCACAAGGTCACCAAACGGGGAAAACTCCCCCACCTTACAGCCCTGGGTCATAAATTTTTGCTAAAGATACTTTAGCAGTTATTCATGAGGCTCCGCGTGTGGGCTGGAACGGCTGACTAGTCGGGCATTTGGTAACGCCTGTACTTGTCAATCTTAACAAGGTTTGACCCTTGCTAAACACATCAGGATGGACTCAATCCATCCTTCCCTGCCGTCCAGGGATAGACCCTTTTAGAAAGGGCAAGAGGGAACATACGCATACACAAGGTAAAGGTCAACAGTTTTTTTGCTTTTTTGTAATTTTTTTTCAATATTGCTTTGTTGCTCGTTTTTTAAAAGCCTTCACAAAAAAATCCATTAAAAGTCCTACATATAAAGCATGTTAACTGGCAAGGACAAAGTTTTTATTATTTTGCCCTTGCCAAGCTGTAAAAAAGGACTATTTATATAATGTAGCAGGAAGTACATTGTAACCGTGTTTAGAGTTAGATTATACTTTTTGCACACAGACCTTTAGCCCCTGTTTTAGTTCCATGAAGCTGACTCAGGCTTTGGTAAGTGTTATAACTGAGCCTTACTTCTCTTCTCCTCTTGGTTATCTTCTTTCATCTTCCAACAAAACTGGTGCTACTTGCGTTTTTTTTGCAAGTTGCTGGCTTTATCTCTTAATGAGAATGCTTTTAGACGTCTTTGTCTGTAAACCACCAACATAAAAGATGAGTTTGTCTATGTGTCAAACACAGTCTTGGTGTCAAAGGCAAATACAATTCTGTATTTTTAACGGTGTCACTTTGCAGCTTTTGCATTTTTGCCACTACAAACTTTTACAGTGTCAAACGGATAGATTTTGCAATATTGCCTTAGAGCTTCTTAAAAAAGTTTGACAATGCGCTGGATGAGCTCTCATGAAGTGTCGTAATAATAAAAGCGAGAGCGAAGCCAGAGCAATAAAAACTTGGTTTGAAGGAAAATGAGAGGTGGTGCAGTTTTTGTAGCATGGGTGGGTGTTCCACTTGCGTCATGGCGCCGAAGATGCCAATGCACAACAGGATTTCTTTATAACCCCTTTAACTGAAATGGAATAGTACACATGTACGAAATTAACCCCAACGTTTAGCCCCCTTTTTCTACGGAATGAGGGGGCTTTCGCTTTTGGGATAGAGTTGAGATTTTTTTCATGTTCTTTTTTTACAAAGATGGGTAAAAAGTTCTCTGCTGTACTTTTGTGCTTTTCCATAAAATTATCTTTTTTACGCACATTGTATGCATGTTCTTTTTTTAATGATGCACTTAAAAAGCTCTTTGCTGGACTTTTGCGTTCTTTCTCCAAAATTTATCTTTTTTACGCACCCTGCGTCATTACGCATTTTTTGAAAGCATGTACTTGAGTACATTCTGCTTTCAAAAAATACGCACTTTCTTGTGTGCGCAAAAAAACTGAAAATTTAAAGAAATTCCACAAAAACCACACAGCCACGCTTTTGTTACAGAATGGCTGTAATTCTGGTTATTTTAACACTGAAGGAGACAAAAGTGTGGCGACCTCGAAGGTAACCCCCACGCATTGGCGTGCGCTCGCTACGCTCTCTTGCCGCTGCGTACCCCTTTATAGTGCTGCGCACAAGGGGGAAGGTAGGGGGATTAAAAAATAAAACATTGTTAATATAGAGTTTCACAATATAAAGAATGCTTGGAAAAAAATATAGCTACGGCAATATTTTTATTAAAAATCAAATCTCATCGCAATGAAGAGTTTTTGAGGGCGGGGGGTGTGGGAGGAGGGAACTTTTTTTCAAAAAGCTCCCGCCAGTAACCATGCAACGAAAATAAAACTTTTAACGCCATAGCAAAGCTATGTCTA
>CAYJHS010000230.1:0-4470 GCA_964369815.1 uncultured Desulfovibrionaceae bacterium | reverse complement strand
CACGGCCTTGTAACGATTGATGAGGTTGCCTATGGCATTTTTGGATAACTGCATGCGGGACTCCTGTGCGCAAGGTTGATGAAGGTTAAGTGTATTTACGTATGTTTATGTTATATTTTTGTTGGATGTACTTACATCATATGGAATTGTCTCTTTTTTGTCAAAGAAAAAATGAAGAATGTCCACGCGTTAATTGCATAAAAATTGTGAATGCAATCAATAAAGATAAATGCTTATCATATTAACTCAGTGATATGTCTCGTTGGTTATTCGCTATCCTAATTAATGATATGCAAAATGATGGTGTCAACTTCATGGACACCAATTGTATTTTGCACATCCTCATAGGTCGCTTACTGTGCTTTGTCATGAAGCACGTCCGTCACTACCACAATTTATGTGAAGAACTTAAAAAAGTGGCAAAGAACTTTGTTCTACCTCCACCAGTAATAAAAACTCGTTAAGTATGTTTATAGTACATGAAAAATAAAAGAATGGAGAAACACTAAAAACTTGACTTATAACCTCCAGATGCTAAAATTTAGACAGGTCGGAGGATTTAAAAAATTTAAGTTGGATAAGACGTCGAAATGAATCGAGGTTTTATCCAACTTTTTTTTGGTGTTTCGCTACAAGGAATGTTTATGAATTTACTGCAAGATGATGTAAAGAAAGTTTTTTTTCGCTACTTAGCCGCCTCTTTTGGTAGTGGCCTTATTGTTTCTGTGTATTCGCATCGTAGATGCTGCTTTTGTGGGGCAATATGAGGGAGCTAATGGCGTGGCGGCTTTAGCCACTGTGGCACCTATTTGGAATATTATTTATAGTTTTGGACTGCTTGTGGGTATTGGTGGAGCTGTGCTTATGAGTGATGCCAAGGGGCGAGGCAAGTGCGTGCGTGGAAACCATATTTTTACTACAGCAGCCATACTTGTAAGTTTTGTAGCGCTTTTCTGGTGGCTAATTATTGCCATATATTTAACTGAAATTTTACAGTTTTTTTGGGCAGATGCCACACTTTTACCCTTAGCAGAAAAATATATGTACTGCATACAGTGGACAGTGCCCCTTTTTGTCATAGGCCAATTTTTGGCCGCTTTTTTACGTAATGACAATGCCCCCATGAAAGCTACAGTGGCGGTCTTATGCGGTGGAGCTTTGAATATCATTGGTGATTATATATTTATTTTTGTACTAGATATGGGAATATTTGGCGCTGGGCTTGCCACAGCGTCGGGGCAAGTGCTCTCCACAGCTATTTTATGTTCGCACTTTTTTTCAAGGATCTGCTCATTACACTGGACAGTGCCACGCTTGCCTCGTATCTTAAGCGATTGCAAAAACATTGTTATTATGGGTTTTTCCACCTTTTTTACGGATATTGCCATGGGGCTTTTATCCATAATTTTTAACAGGCAAATCATGCACTTGTTTGGAGCGGCAGCGCTGGCAGTATATGGAGTTGTCATAAATATTAGCACCTTAGTGCAGTGCTGCGCATATGGCGTAGGACAAGCCGCACAGCCAATAATTTCCATAAATCTTGGGGCTAGGCAACCAAGTAGAATCAAGGTTGCCTTTATTTGGGCTGTGATAACAACACTTTGCGTGACAGTTTTTTGGGTACTGACCTGTATGAGCTATCCGCTCACCATGATAAATTTTTTCATGAAACCTTCTGAAGAAGTATTGCATATTGCCCCAAACATCTTGCAGGCATATTTTATTTCATTTTTGTTTTTACCATTTAATATTTTTGCTACATATTACTTTCAAGCCATTATGAAACCAATGGCGGCTTTTTTGATTTCCGTGTTGCGTGGTTTAGTGTTGAGCGGTGGTTTGTTGTATTTACTTCCACTTCTTTTTGGCGCAGATTATTTATGGTATAGCATGCTTGTTGCAAAGGGCGTCGTAGCAAGTATAGCTATAATATTTATGATGAAATACGCTGGGGTGATGAAATAGCCAAGAAAAATATAAAATAGAGACGACACATGATTTTAAAGTAAGAGTTGTGTTCGTCTCTTTGGCATTAGTATCAAAAGAAATAATGGCAAGTTAAATGAAGAAGTTAAATTTTATCGAATTTATTATTCACCTAACAGAGAAGTGATTGTAATTTTCTCTAAGCAGTAAAATGAAAACATTGTTGCTTCTCCAAGCTTTATTGTCAATTGTTCGCAATTGACGCATTTTAGGCGTCATACGCCCTTTTTTCATGCGTATTATGGCATTCATGATAACTTTGAGGTTTGCAACGTTGACAAAAAGTATTATGCTTGCTAGGTCAAGTTGAAATTGAATCTCATCATATATTAGCAGCGTACAACCACAAGGTTGCTTGAGTAAAAACAAGGGGATTCCCATGGAAAACATATATTATATAGTTTCTAGATTTAATTAACTTTTTACACCTTATTTACATTATGGAAAAAAATACCACACAAGCAATATCAACACCTGAGAATGATTATAATGCTTTATTAGCTGAGCTAGAGGCAACTCGAAAAAAGCTAAATACTCTAGAAGCTGTTTTAGACAATATTCCCTTTCCTGTTTTTTCTAAAGATGATGAAGGGGCATTGTTTTTTGTAAATAAGGCTTATGAACAATTTTTCCAAGTAAATAGAGAAGATGTTCTTCATAAAACGATTAAGCAACTCAATTATTTTATAAAAGAAGAACAAGAACGCTATCATCAAGATGCCATTACCGCAGCTAATGAGTTTTGTAATATTAGTTGCGAAAGAGTGTATCACGTAAACCAAGCAGACATTTCTACACTCTTTTCATGCGAAGGCTTTAGTATTCCGCAATCAGAGGAAAAGGGTTGTGTAGGGATTATTGTTGATATTACAAAGCAAAAAAAATTAGAAAAAGAATTAATACAAAAAAATTATGAGCTTGGCCAAGCTCAAGAAAAAACGCTCATCGCTCAAGAACGTATACAGCTTATATTAGATACCATGCCCTTATGTGCTGTCATTTGGTCTATTGATGGGAAAGTGCAAGATGTTAATACAGAATTTCTACGTCTTTTTGAGTTTGAAGACAAAAAAAATATTGAACAGAATGTTTATAACATAAGTCCAATATATCAACCTTGTGGAACAAAATCTGTTAAACGTGCTCATGAGCATATACGGGACACCATTAAAACAGGACAAAAGAAATTTGAATGGGTGCATCAAAAAAATGATGGTGAGCTTGTTCCTTCTGATGTCACGCTTATTCACAGAAAATATCGCGGTGAGGATATTATAATAGCTTATACGCAAGATTTACGCGAACTTAAAGCAAGCCAAAAAGAGGCGGCTGAGTCGGCTGAATATGTGCAAATTATGCTTGATACCATATCTCTTGGCGCAAATATTTGGAATAGTAAATATGAAAATCTTGCCTCCAATAAAGCTGCGGCAGATCTTTTTGATTTGGCAAGTCCTGAAGAATATTTAGAAAAATTTTATCAACTGTCGCCCCCTTTCCAAGCGGACGGTAAAGACTCAAACATAAGTGCTCGGGAAAAAATCCAACAAGCCTTTCAAGAAGGGCGTTGCCAATTTGAGTGGATGCATCAAAAGCTAAATGGTGAGCCTGTACCTTGCGAAATAACGCTCATTCGTAAAAAATATCGTGGCGAAGATATTGTGGTTGGCTATACGCAAGATTTACGCGAACTTAAAGCAAGCCAAAAAGAGGCGGCTGAGTCGGCTGAATATGTGCAAATTATGCTTGATACCATATCTCTTGGCGCAAATATTTGGAATAGTAAATATGAAAATCTTGCCTCCAATAAAGCTGCGGCAGATCTTTTTGATTTGGCAAGTCCTGAAGAATATTTAGAAAAATTTTATCAACTGTCGCCCCCTTTCCAAGCGGACGGTAAAGACTCAAACATAAGTGCTCGGGAAAAAATCCAACAAGCCTTTCAAGAAGGGCGTTGCCAATTTGAGTGGATGCATCAAAAGCTAAATGGTGAGCCTGTACCTTGCGAAATAACGCTCATCCGTAAAAAATATCGTGGCGAAGATATTGTAGTGGGGTATACGCGAGATTTACGAGAGCTTAAGGCAAGCCAAAAAGAGGCGGCAGAAGCCACAGAAATGCACCAAGTTATCTTGAATACCATGCCCATTGCGGTGAGCTTTTGGAATAAAGAATATGAACTTTTTGATTGTAATACCGAAGCTATTCATCTTTTTGGTGCTACAAGCAAAGAAGAAGTCTTAGAAAATTATACAAACCTTTCAGCTATGGTACAACCTGATGGAGTTTCCTCTAATATCAAGGTTCAAAAGGTCATCAACGAAGCTTTTGAGAAAGGACATACGACTTTTGAATGGTTGCATCAAAACATACATGGTGATCCATTACCTGTTGAAATCATGCTTATTCACACAAAATATCATGGTAATGATATTGCTGTTTCGTATATGCGTGATTTACGTGAGTTTAAAAGCATGCTTG
>CAYJHS010000229.1:0-4476 GCA_964369815.1 uncultured Desulfovibrionaceae bacterium | reverse complement strand
CCCAGACCCCACCCCTCAAAAAAACCAAATTAACTCGTTAGTTATTAAGCGCGTTTTGAAAAGGGCTAGGGGGGTATGGGGGGAAAGGGAAAAACTTTTTGGCGCTAGCAAAAGTTTTTCCCTTTCCCCCCATATAAAAATACATTATGACAAACATGGTTTAGGAGCTGCTATGACTGAAAAGACATATCGCATTGGTGAAGTTGCCGAAAGTTTACAGCTCAAGAGTTATGTGTTGCGCTTTTGGGAGACAGAATTCCCACAATTGGAACCTTTGCGTACTGACAAGGGGCAGCGTTTATATACTGAAGCTAATGTGGAATTATTAAAACGTATTAAGACCTTGCTGCACGAACAGGGCATGACTATTGAAGGGGCACGGCGTGTTCTCGACACGCAAAATTCTTTTATGGAGCCGCTGTTCATTGTGAAAGCTTCGGCTTTGGATAATGAAAGAGAAAGTGCCTTAAACCAAGCAGACACGACAAACATGTTGAAAGATATACGTCAAGAGTTGCTGGCTCTACGTGCTCTTTTGCAATAAAATGAGGCAAGTATGATACTTTCCCCTTCGCTACTTAGCGCAGATTTTGCTAATTTAGCCACAGAATTACGTCAATTAGAAGAAGCCGGCCTTCGGTGGGTGCATCTGGACGTGATGGATGGCACCTTTGTTCCCAATATAACTTTTGGCCCGCCCGTTATTGCTGCCATGCGCAAGCACAGCGGGCTTTTTTTTGATGCGCACCTCATGGTAGAGGCACCGGAACGGTACTTGGAAGACTATAAAAAGGCCGGTGCGGACATGCTGGTGGTACATGCGGAGGCCACACGGCATTTGCAGCGCACACTGACGCATATTCGTGCTCTTGGCATGCAGTCGGGTGTTTCCTTAAACCCTGCTACGCCGCTCAGTGCCATTGAATATGTCTTGGACGATGTGGATATGGTGCTTATCATGAGCGTAAACCCTGGATTTTCAGGACAAAAATTTATCCCTGCTACCTATGGAAAGGTACGTGCTTTGCGTGCTATGTTGGATGCGGCCGGCAAGCACACTGTGCGCATTCAAATAGACGGAGGGGTAGATCCCGATAATATTGCGGCGCTCATTGACGCCGGCGGTGATGTGTTTGTGTCGGGGTCAGCTTTTTTTTCCAAGCCTCCTTATGCGGAGCGCTTACAAACCTTTATGCAGGCGGCAGCTTGTGCCCAAAGAAAACCACTTTAACCAGAGAAGGAATTTTTCATGCTTGAACGTAAATACCTGGCAAATGCTTTGCGTTTTTTGGCTATTGATGCAATAAATAAAGCAAAATCAGGACATCCCGGCGCGCCCATGGGCATGGCTGATATGGCTGAAGCCTTATGGCGCCATCAGCTCAAGCATAATCCTGCCAACCCTGCGTGGGTGGATAGAGACCGTTTTGTGCTTTCCAATGGGCATGCTTCCATGCTTATGTATGGCTTGCTACATTTGACTGGTTATGATTTATCTATCGAAGATATTAAAGATTTCCGCCAGCTTGACTCCAAGACTCCAGGGCATCCCGAGAGCGGCGGCATTACCCCTGGTGTGGAGTGTACCACGGGGCCGCTTGGGCAGGGTATGGCCATGGCTGTGGGTATGGCGCTCACCGAAAGACACATGGCGGCGCAATTCAATCGTGACGAGTATGAAATTGTCAACCATTTTACCTATGTATTTCTTGGGGATGGCTGCTTGATGGAAGGCATTACCCACGAGGCTTCTTCCCTTGCCGGAACCCTCGGCCTTGGCAAGCTCATTGCGTTGTATGATGCCAACGGTATTTCCATTGATGGTAAGGTAGCAGGCTGGTTTGATGAAGATGTGGCTGCCCGCTATGAAGCCTATGGTTGGCAGGTTATCCGTGATGTGGACGGGCATGATGCGTCAGCTTTAGATAGAGCGATTTTTGCTGCTAAAGATGAGGAACATAAACCCACCTTGATTATTTGCCATACCCACATTGGCTATGGCTCTCCAAAGCAGGACTCCGCCAAGTGTCATGGTGCTCCCTTGGGTGCCGATGAGCGTGCTATCACTGCCAAAAACCTTGGTTGGGAACACGAACCCTTTGTTATTCCACAAGATGTACAGGAAGCATGGTCGTGTAAAGATCGGGGTGTTGTAGCGCAGTCTACATGGAATACCCGCTTTATGGCCTATAAAAAAGCGTATCCTGACTTGGCAGCAGAATTTTTGCGCCGCATGGCAGGGGACTTACCTGCCACTTGGAAAGCGCAAGTGGAAAAGGCACTGGCGGCTTGTAATGAAGCTAAGGAAAATATCGCCACGCGTGTGGCTTCTTTGCGTGCCTTGGAGGCCTTACATCCAGCTTTGCCGGAACTGGTGGGCGGATCAGCAGATTTGAGCGGTTCTGTATGCACCATGACCACCCTATCTACCGTGATTGAAAAAGAGCATTATGGAAATAATTATGTGAACTATGGTGTGCGTGAGTTTGCCATGGGCGCCATCATGAACGGTATGATTTTGCACGGCGGTGTCATCCCCTATGCGGGCACCTTTATGGTATTCTCTGACTATGCTAAAAATGCCATACGCTTAAGTGCGCTTATGGAAAAGCGTGTAGTCTGGGTACTCACCCACGATTCCATTGCCGTGGGCGAAGATGGCCCCACGCACCAGCCCATTGAGCATGTGGCGGCCTTGCGTCTTACCCCCGGAGTACAGGTGTGGCGTCCCTGCGATTCTATGGAAACATTGGTGGCGTGGCAATGCGCCCTTGAGGACAAAAAACACAGCCACTGCCTCTCCCTTTCTCGCCAAGATCTGCCCTTTATGGAACGCAGTGCCGAGCAACAAGCTCTCATTGCCAAGGGCGGCTATATCTTGAAAGATTGCAAAGATTGCGCAGACAAGCCTGAGCTTATTCTTATTGCTACCGGCTCTGAAGTGTCCTTGGCTGTAGAAGCTGCCAAGGTATTAGAAGGAGACGGGAAAAAAGTACGTGTGGTTTCCATGCCTTGCGTAGAAGCTTTTGAAGCACAAGACGCTAATTATAGAGAAAAAGTACTACCTGCGTCAGTACGCGCCCGTGTGGCTATTGAAGCCGGTGCGGCGGACTATTGGTATAAATTTGTAGGCCTTGACGGCGCTGTGGTGGGTATGACCAGTTTTGGGAAATCTGCCCCTGCCAAGGACGTGGCCAAACACTTCGACTTTACCGTAGAAAATGTTGTGGAGAAGTCCAAAAAATTTTTATAAGAGGAAGTATTCATGTTATATTTGAAAGATTTAGATGTCAAAGGCAAGACTGTTGTTATTCGTGAAGATCTCAATGTGCCTTTGAAGGACGGTGTCATCACCAACGACAAGAGTGTACGTGCCGCAGTGCCGAGCATTAAATTGGCCCTAGATAAAGGCGCTGCTGTCATTGTACTTTCACATCTTGGACGCCCCACCGAAGGACATTTTGAAGAGCAGTTTTCATTACGTCCTGTGGCTGCCCGCATGGCAGAATTGCTGGGCGTAAATGTGGATTTTGCTAGTGATATGGAAAAGATTGAGCCCCAAGTAGGACACGTAGTTTTATGCGAAAATGTCCGCTTTTTGCAAGGTGAAAAGAAAAATGACCCCGCCCTCGCTGAGCGTTATGCCAAACTTGGGGATGTGTATGTCATGGACGCTTTTGGCTCTTCACATAGGGCGCATGCTAGCACCGAAGGCGCCATTCGTAAAGCTAAAGTGGCCTGCGCTGGCCCTCTACTTGCGGCAGAATTAGACGCTTTTGCCAAGGTGCTTGATGCACCAAAATCACCGCTAGTGGCAATTATTGGCGGGTCTAAGGTGTCTACAAAATTGGCCTTGCTAGAAAATTTAGTCTGCAAGGTGGATAGGCTCATAGTGGGCGGCGGTATTGCCAATACCTTCTTGGCGGCAGCAGGGTATGCTGTGGGAACTTCCTTGTATGAGGCTGACCTCATCCCCGAGTCCAAGCGCATCCTAGCTCTTGCCAAGGACCAAGGTAAGCTTTTGCCCTTACCTATCGATGTGGTAGTAGCACCTGCACTTGCCCCCAACCAGAAAGTAGAGACGGTCAGCGCGGACGCCGTTCCCGCCGACCAAATGATTTTGGACGTAGGCCCGCAAACCATAGAAGCCTATAAGGCTCTGTGCCAAGATGCCGCTACCATTGTGTGGAATGGCCCCGTAGGCGCTTTTGAAACAGAACCTTTTGGAGAAGGCACCAAGGCACTAGCTCTAGCTTTAGCAGAAGGTGATGGTTTTGTTGTTGTGGGCGGCGGTGATTCCGTGGCGGCGGTAGAACAATATGGCCTTGCTGATAAAATGGGCTATATCTCCACTGGGGGCGGCGCTTCTTTAGAACTGCTCGAAGGCAAAATACTGCCTTCCGTAGCAGCGCTGAATGAGTGCGCGTAATTTAATATTTTAATTTTTTCTGGGGGAAACTTTTGTGAACAAAAGTT
>CAYJHS010000228.1:0-4495 GCA_964369815.1 uncultured Desulfovibrionaceae bacterium | reverse complement strand
GTCTGGGGGAGGGGAACTTTTGTTCACAAAAGTTCCCCTCCCCCAGAAAATTTCACAAAAATCTTATACTGAGCTTATCACATGTATTATTCCGTTGCCCTACTAACTCCTCCTTACAACACCTACACCTATGCTTTGCCTTCTTGGTGGCCGCAAGACAACCACGGGCAAGCGCATATTTTTTGCCGTGGTTTGCGGGTAGCGGTGCCTTTTGGTAAAGGCGTACGTATGGGCGTGATTTTGGATAATGGGCATAAAGACCGTAGTCTTAGTGACGAAATACAGATTAAAGAATTAGCATGTCCTTTAGAAATCCATCCTCTTTTGAGCGAAGAATACTTGGCCTTGATACATCAACTTGCGGTGCGTCATCACCGTAGTGAGGGGGACATTTTACGCCAAGTCTTGCCTGCTGGTTTACGACTCACCCAGATTAAAATCCGTACTTTTTCTTCTCTTGAAAATGAGTGTGGCAGTGACGATTGTGTCAAAAAAAGCAGGGCAAAGCTTTACAGCGTGAAAGCTTTTTTGACACTTGAGGAGCCACAAAAAAATGCGCTTGTGCAGGAGCTGTGTGTAGGCAAGGCGCAAATTTTGCCGCCTAAGCAGGATAGTGCCAGCACCGAAGTGTGCGCTTTATGTGTTGACCCACCTTGGCCGGTACGTCCCATGGCGGTAAAGCAAATTGCTGTGCTGGATTATCTGTATGATCATGGCAGTAGCAGTCGTCGACAGCTTTTGCGTAACTTGGGACAAGGGGCAAGTTCTGCTCTTGAGAGTTTGGTACGCCAAAAATATGTACACATAGATGTGTCTAGCGACGAGGCCGATACACACTCCGCTGAACTAGCCTTGCTCCCTCCGCCGGAAAAAACATTTACACTTTCACCGGCGCAAGAGACCACCATAAGCAATTTACGCACCACGCTGGAAACCATGCATAAGGCAGAAACCATGCGCACGCATTTGCTTTATGGCATTACCGGCAGTGGAAAGACCGCTGTATACCTTGAGCTTGCAAAGCTCTGCTTGACACGGGGGCTTTCTATTCTTCTTCTTGCGCCGGAAGTGGCCTTGGCCTTAAAGCTTAAGCGTGATGTTGCTAATGCCTTGCCGCACTTGCCACTTTTTTTATATCATGGCTATCAGGGAGCCACGCAAAGAGAAAAACTGTTTCGAGAACTGGCAGAGCGTAAAGAGCCTTGCATTGTAGTTGGAACCCGTTCGGCATTGTTTTTGCCCTTGCGGACACTAGGCGTAGTGGTACTAGATGAAGAACATGACAGTTCCTTTAAGCAAGACGAAAAACTCCCCTATCAGGCCAAGGAAATTGCCCTGTTTCGCATATCACAGCAAAAGGGGCTCTTGCTTTTGGGGTCTGCAACGCCTGACGTAAAAACTTTTTATGCAGCCGAACAGGGCAAGATACACAAATATAGCTTACCTAAACGAGTGGGCGGCGGCACTTTACCTGAAATTACTCTCGTTGACATTAGCGGCCAAAAAGCTACGGAAGCTACCCTTGCACCACACAGCGAGCATGTACTTAAAGAAACGCTCGCTCGTGGAGAACAAGTGGTTATCTTGCTCAATCGCCGTGGCTATGCTCCGCTTATGTATTGCCTTGACTGTCAAAAAGTAGCACGATGCCCCCATTGTGAAATTGGCCTGACCTATCACAAAGGCCGTCAACGTCTCATTTGTCACTATTGCGGCTATGCACAACCCTTCCCAAGCCTATGTAGTCATTGTAAGGGTATGCACTTTCTGCCCATGGGTGAAGGTACGGAAAGGCTCACAGAGTATCTCACGTCCCTCACTTCTGAGAAAATTTTACGACTAGATCGCGACAGTACGCGTCGTGAAGGACGCATGGAAGCCATTCTTGAAGCCTTTGCCCGCAAAGAGGCGCAAATTCTCGTAGGCACGCAGATGCTCTCTAAAGGGCATCATTTCCCTGAGGTCACGCTCGCTCTTGTGGCTGACGGCGATTTAGGTCTCAACACCCCCGATTATCGTGCCACGGAGCGCACTTTTCAGTTGCTTGTGCAATCTGCCGGAAGAGCCGGACGAGGTCAAAAAGCTGGGCAAGTACTCATTCAAACCCGTGACGTAAATCACTATTGTTGGCAATATATTAAAAATGCCGACTACGAAGGCTTTTATGCCGACGAAATACAGCGCAGAGAAAAAAGGCGCTATCCTCCCTTCATCAATCTAGCTCTCATACGTATCAGCTTTGCCGCAACTAGTGCCGAGGCTAACGCCGAGGGGAACGCCGCCATTCAAGAGCTTGGTAAGGAACTGCGTGCGTTAGCTAGGGAGCTTTCTGCAACGGAAGCTGTCACTGTACTTGGGCCAACACCTGCCCCACTCGCTTTTTTACGGGGGCAAAAACGTTTCCACTGCTTACTCAAAAGCCACAGCTGGAAAAGCATGCGCTCACTTTTTTCCCAGCTATTACGGCATACTTTCGCAAAAAACATGAAGCTTTCTCTTGACCTTGACCCCCTCAATATGTTTTAGATGACATGTAAGTAACAGTGTCACTGCTTTTTCTGAAAGTGCTACTGTATATCACATTTAATGGAGGCGTCATGTCTAAAATTCGTACTATTATCCTAAGCTGTTTTTTAGCCCTATCGTGTAGTTCTGCGGCTTTTGCCGAAGGCTTTGCCATGACCGAATGGTCAGCCCGCGGCATCGGCCTTGCTGGCGGTATGGTAGGGCGTGCCAATGACGTCTCTGCTCTTGCGTATAACGCTGCCGGTATTACACAACTTACCGGTACACACATTATGGGAGGCATGTCTTTTATAGCACCCTATGGGAGCATTAACTTTGACGACTCCGGCCACACCTCCAGCACCAAAGCTACCATCTGGACACCTGGGCATGGTTATGCCAGTCACCAACTCACTGACAACATTTGGGTGGGTATGGGCGTCTTTACACGCTTTGGCCTTGGCAACAACTATAATGACGAATGGCAAGGACGTTTCAATGTGAGCGGTGTTGGTGTTACAACACTCTCTGCAGTACCCACCATTGCTATTAAACTTAATGACATTTTCTCCGTTTCTCTTGGCGTGGAGGTCATGTATTTGAGCATGTTCTTAAATCAAAGCAATGGTCAATATGTATCGCAAATCAATTCTATAGTCCCTGTCAACACATCACAAATGACAGGCGACAGCTTTGGCATTGGTTTTCACCTTGGCCTACATGCAAGATTTAACGAATATGTCTCTGCAGGTATCACCTACAAAAGCCAAGTGCACCACGAAGTGGAAGGCGATGTAACCTTTGGCACCAGTCTGCCCCAGTACGGAATGGTTAACACCGGCGTAAAAGGAGCCATCACCCTCCCCGATTCAATCGCTTTTGGTGTAGCCATTACCCCTGTGGAAAACTTGAGCTTCGAAATAGGCGCCGTATGGACACGTTGGTCCACCTTTGACGCTTTGGATATATCTTTTGATAGTGGCATTAAATCCTTAAATCCTAAAAAATGGAAAGACGGTTGGAATATCAACGCCTCCGTGGAATATAGCCCCCTTGATTGGCTCACCTTACGCCTTGGCTATTGGCACGAAACCGACGTTACCAATGACCAGTATGCCGACTATCTCATGCCCACTAACGGACGTGATGCGCTTTCCGTTGGCGTTGGCTTCAAATATGAAAATTGGACACTAGACCTTGCCTATACCCACTTATGGATTTATGACACGAAGTATGGAGATGATTTAGGACACGGTATTTATAAAGGTTCCTCTAGTAATGTAGGGGCAGACTTATACACGGTTTCCATTGGTTACTCTTTCTAAGACAGAATAGAGCTTACACGTAGACATTTATCACCTGTGATGGAGGTTTTTCATGCGCTATATTTTTAGTTTTTTGATGCTGGCCCTTGTCTTTGGTTCCCTAGCATCCTTAGTAGAAAATGCTAATGCTGATGCTCGCAAGTCACTAGAAGTAAAAGTATATATGCTCACCACTGAGAACAAAAGTGGACTAGGAAAAGAAGTGGGCATCGTAACATTTATCGAAACTCCCGAAGGACTGATTGTCAAGCCAAGCCTTAAAGGCCTCCCTCCCGGAGAGCATGGTTTTCATATCCACGCTAATCCTGCCCTTGGCCCCATGGAAAAAGATGGTAAGCTTGTAGCTGGCCTTGAAGCTGGCGGACACTGGGATCCCAAAAATACCGGCAAGCACCTTGGCCCCTATGATGACAACGGACACCTTGGTGACCTGCCCACCCTCTTCGTAGACAGTGATGGCACAACACCCCTGGCAAAACTTGCCCCGCGCCTTAAAAGCCTTAACGAAATTAAAAATCGCTCTTTGATGATTCATCTGCACGGCGATAATTATTCCGATAAGCCTAAGTCTCTTGGCGGCGGCGGCGCCCGCTTAGCTGGTGGCATTATTAAGTAGTATTTATTTTTTTTTGGGGAGGGGAGGGGAAAACTTTTGCTAACGCCAA
>CAYJHS010000227.1:0-4504 GCA_964369815.1 uncultured Desulfovibrionaceae bacterium | reverse complement strand
TAAGTGGTCATTACCATCTTCGAGCATCATGATATTGCTATTGTGGATTCAGAAAAAGAAGGTAAGAAAATTACCATGAACGCCACAGAAAACGATGAAGACGTGGTGGGCGAAGGCAATCTTGACCTTGTAGAAGATGAAGAAACCATTGATTATTCTTCACGCAATACTGATCCAGTTCGCATGTATTTACGAGAAATGGGAGCGGTACCTTTACTTGACCGTGACGGCGAAGTGGTTATTGCAAAAAAAATAGAACTTGGCGAGCAGGATGTACTTTATGCTCTTGTGGAAGTGCCCGTAGCTGTTGAAGAGCTTATTAATGTAGGCGAAGACCTTCGCACTAATCGCATTAAGCTTAAAGACGTGGTAAAAACCATTGAAGAAGACGATCCTAGCGAAGACGAAATGAATCAACGCAGTCGGGTTATTTTACTTTTGGAAGAAATTAAACAAACTTTCCGCAAAAAGAAAAAGATTTATAGCAAACTTGACGACTGCTGTACCCTTGAGCGTCGCGTAGCCGGTATTCAAAAGGAAATTTTGAGTTATAAAGAAGAAGTTGTGGTGCGCTTGCGGGATATTAAACTGGAAAAAACCCTCATCGATCGCATCATCGAAACCGTAGAAGATTATGTGCGCCAAATGCACAATTGCCAGCGCGACTTGTCGGCCTACATTCTCTCCACAGGACGTACGCAGGCGGAAATACAAGAGCTTTTTACGGATATTGAACAGCGCAATATCAACCCCAACGACGCCGCCAAAGAACTGCGTTTAAGTGTGGATGAACTTTTTTCTTTTAAAGAAATGATTATCGGGAAAATTGAAATTTTGCGTCGCTTGCAAGAAAAATGCTGCCATAATGTCCATGACTTAGAGGAAGTACTTTGGCGTATCAAGCGTGGTAATACCCACGCCATGCGTGCAAAGCAAGAGCTTATCCGTTCCAACTTACGCCTTGTGGTTTCCATTGCGAAAAAATACACCAATCGTGGATTGCAATTCCTTGATTTAATTCAGGAAGGCAATATTGGGCTCATGAAAGCCGTAGATAAATTTGAATATCAGCGGGGCTATAAATTTTCTACCTATGCCACATGGTGGATTCGTCAAGCCATTACTCGCGCCATTGCCGACCAGGCTCGTACTATTCGTATCCCTGTGCATATGATTGAAACTATTAATAAACTTATCCGTACTTCCCGTTACCTTGTGCAAGAACTCGGACGTGACCCCACTCCGGAAGAAATCGCCGAACGCATGGAGTGCCCCGTGGATAAGGTGAAAAAAGTACTGAAAATTGCTAAGGAACCCATCTCTCTCGAAACTCCCATTGGTGACGAGGAAGACTCCAGCCTTGGTGATTTTATCGAAGATAAAAAAGCTGTGGCGCCCGCCGAAGAAGTTATTAGCACCAAACTTTCTGAACAGCTTGCCTCGGTGCTTGCTGATCTTACCCCAAGGGAAGAGCAAGTTTTACGCAAACGCTTTGGTATTGCTGAGAAAAGTGACCATACCCTCGAGGAAGTGGGCAAGCTCTTTAACGTAACCCGTGAGCGTATCCGCCAAATTGAGGCTAAAGCCTTAAGAAAATTACGCCACCCCATTAGAAGTCAGGTGTTGCGTTCTTATTACGAAAACTAATGATATATTAGGTGCCTATGAATGCTGCGGGGGAGTACTTTTTACAAGGTGCTCCTCCGTAATTTTTTTACATTTCTTCATAAAAAAACACTTGCCAAAACAATAAATTTTACGTAAAAGATTCTTCGCTTGTGCGGAGAGGTGTCTGAGCTGGTCGAAGGAGCACGATTGGAAATCGTGTGTACGTTAATAGCGTACCGAGAGTTCGAATCTCTCCCTCTCCGCCATAACAAGAAATATTAGAGGCTAACAAGGTATATAAACCCCTGTTAGCCTTATTTTTTTGCCTTATTTATGTGTATTAGCGTGTCATAAGGTGTATTGACATATTCCGTTTTTTGTAGGTATTTTTGTAGGTACGTAGATACCGACATAAAATAATACCGACAAAAGAGAGGTCAGTCATGGGAAAACTTACAGACTCAAAGCTTAGAGTCATAAAGGACAAGGGTAAATACTTTGACGGTGGTGGGCTATATCTTTTTGTCACTTCAAGTGGTGGTAGAATATGGCGCATTGACTACAGACATGAGGGAAAATACAAAACCTATGTAGTAGGACATTACCCCACTATTACCCTTGCACAAGCCAGACAAACTCTAGCAGACATAAAAGTTACACTCAAAAGCGGTGTTGACCCCCAAGCAGAAAAGCAAGCGCAAAAACAAGCCACCTTTGAGGACATACAAAATACTTTTGAAAATATCGCCCTTTTTTGGCTTGAGAAGAAGCAGTCCGACAAAACGCCTAAGCACAGGCAAGATATTACAAGTAAGCTTGAGCGTTTCATTTACCCCACTTTCAAAACTCGCAGTATAAACGCTATCACGTCAAAAGAAATGCTAGAATGTATCCGCAAAATGGAAGCAAAGGGCATACTTGAAACCGCAAAGAAAACTTTAGGCATATGCAGCCAAATATTTTCTTTTGCCGTAGGTGAGGGCATTGTTGATATAAATATCTGTGCGGGGCTTAATAGGCAGTTAGAAAGTGCACCAGTAAAACACTTTGCCTTTATCACAGATAAAAAACTTTTTGCCAAGCTCTTAAGTGACATTGACCGTTACCCGCACGGCGTACTGATAAAGACAGCCCTACAAATTGCGCCGTATGTCTTTTTAAGACCTAGCGAACTTATCAATGCCGCATGGCAAGAGATAGACCTAGACAACGCCTTATGGACAATACCAGAAACACGCATGAAACTACGCCGAAAGCACCTTGTGCCGCTATCAAGCCAAGTGGTGGAGCTTTTGCAAGGCTTATATGAGGTTACAGGTGACACCCCTTATCTTTTTGCCAATTGGAATAAACGCAATAAGCCCATAACCATTGACGGGCTACGCCAAGGCTTGCGCCGGCTTGGGTATGATAAGGACACCATGACCACACACGGATTTAGACACACAGCAAGTACCATGCTTAATGAGCTTGGTTTTAACCGTGACTGGATAGAAAGACAGCTTGCCCATACAGAACAAAATAGTGTGAGAGCCACCTACAACCACGCCGAGCATTTACAGGAACGCCGCCGCATGATGCAGGAATGGGCTAATTACATTGACGGCTTGAAAGAGGTATAGAATGGACGAAAAAGCAGTATTATCTATAATGGCGGAATGTTTTGGGATGGAAAACCGAGATACTATATTAAAAGTAGCTTTAGAGTGTACCGAGGGAGAATATCGAGAAAAAGTAGTAAATTTTTATGATGGCTTTGAGGCTACGATAAAAAGAGATATTGCCGCCATTAAAGAACATGGTATTGATTACTATGTGAATGTTCATGCAAAGTCTTATATCAATGCTGGTTTTGAACCCCAAAAAACGCAAATATTTATAAGACTATTAGCAGAACAAGTTGTATGGGGGGATGATGATGGATTCAAAGACCTACTTATAAACTTATTTTCTGCAATACGATTTAACTATATTCGTGTGAATAAAAAACAGTTTGTTATAAATGCTCTAAAAATTGCCGGACATGAACCTGTAAAATATATCCAAGGAATAACCCCAGAATATGTAAAAGAAGTAAGGCGGGAAATGGAACAAAAAGATGCAAGAAATATAGACAAGTGGAAACAATTTTTTAATTCGCCTAACAACCTGACACAAGAAGAAAATAGATATTTAGAGATATACTACGCAAAAGAATATTTATCTAGGACTTGGAGAGAGATACAGAGCGAATTTTCAATTGGTGAAAACACAGATAGGCGACACAGAAACAAGGGGAAAAATTTAGCTGAAAAATTAGGACTACCTCTGGCAAAAAAATAAAATTGTCACTTTTTGTCATGTTTTGTCATATTCCCGACAAACTTCTTTATATTTTAAGCTCTTTACAAGTATTTCACTGTAAGGAGCTTTTTTATGACCACAATACAACAACGCATTTTACGAGCCAAGGACGCAGCGCAGTATTTAGGCATTGCAAAACCTACTTTTTATAAGTGGATAGCAAAGGGGGCTTTACCTAAAGGCCGCAAACTTGGGGAGCGTGTCACCGTATGGGAAATAGCAGACCTTGATAAGTTTTTAGCTGAAAAACTTGGGGGAAGTCATGCCTAAAGAAAAGACCCCCACCGTGGGCATGGCAGGGGCAAAAGAAAGCTTGGGCAACAAGCAACAAAACCCTACCCCGAAAGCCCCGAACCGTCAAGCGTATTGCCAAGATTGCCGCCATTTTTGCGCACCTATCACACGTGGTAAGTTATTGCCGGAGCGTGTTTTTTGCTATTGCACCGGACACAAAACCAGCCATAAGTCATTAGCTTGTGAATTGTACGAGGTGTAGCTATGAACCTTGACAAAAATGCAATCAAAACAGCCTTGAGCGTATCGGCATTGCTTG
>CAYJHS010000226.1:0-4562 GCA_964369815.1 uncultured Desulfovibrionaceae bacterium | reverse complement strand
ACTATGTGTGCTATGTGTGGTTTGATGCCTTAATCAACTATATCAGTGCTATAGATTGGAACGGCACTGAACAAGAAAGTGCCGAATATACAGAATTTTGGCCAGCAGAACACCTTGTAGCTAAGGATATCTTAAAACCTCACGCTGTATTTTGGCCTACCATGCTTAAGGCCGCAAATTTACCCATCTATAAGCATTTGAATGTCCACGGCTACTGGCTTGTGCGTGACACCAAGATGTCAAAGTCCTTGGGAAATGTTGTGGACCCCTTAGAAACAAGCCAGCGCTATGGATTAGACGCTTTCCGCTATTTTCTTTTGCGAGAGATGCACTTTGGCGCCGATGCTTCCATCACCGAAGAGTCTATGATTACACGTATTAATGCCGACCTTGCCAATGACCTAGGCAATCTCTTTAGCCGTGTATTGTCCATGAATGCAAAATATTTCAACGGCGTTGTACCAAAGGCCATGCATGCGCACCCCGATGATGATGCTGTGCGTGAAGGAGCAAAAGAAGCCTTACAAAATTATCTGCAACTCTTTGAAAACATGCGCATGTCACAGGGACTGGACGCCTTATGGGACTTTGTGCGTTCTTTGAACAAGTATGTGGACAGCCAAGCCCCATGGGCACTGGCTAAGCAAGGCAATATGGAAAGGCTCACGGCTGTAATGTATACCTTACTTGAATCATTGCGAAAAATTGCTTTAGCTGTGTGGCCCATTATGCCCCATGCTGCCACAAGCATGCTTGAGCAATTGGGACAGAAAGCTGACAACATTAACCTCAAGGACGAAGTGGACACGTGGGGTACGTTGGCTGTGGGCACTGTAATTGCACAAAGTTCTAATCTTTTCCCACGCATAGAAGTAGCAAAACCATCGAAGGCCGATAAACAAGAAAAGCCCAAGAAAGAAAAAGCTGCGCCACAAGAAAAGCAAGAAAAAATAGCTCCAGTTGACGCCACTGAAATGCCGGCAGAAATTGATTTTGAACATTTCAAAAAAGTAGACATGCGCGTGGGCACCATCTTAGTGGCAGAAAAGCACCCCAATGCAGACAAATTGCTGCGCTTTGAAATTTCCCTTGGTGAAGAGAAGCCCCGACAAATCCTTTCGGGTCTGGCGGAGTTTTTTGCACCGGAAAGCCTTGTAGGCAAGCAAGTATGCGTGGTGACAAACCTTGCACCCCGTAAAATCCGCGGGCTTGTGTCACATGGCATGGTACTTACCGCTGAAAAGGATGGCAAGTTGGAATTGCTGAGCGTGGGGGGTATGGTACCTGACGGTAGCACTATTTCATAGGAGCTAGCTGAAAAAGGGTAACCTACTGCGTCAGATACGATTTTTTTTAGTGGCATGGACCAGAAGAGTCCTATACCACTAAAAAAAATCGTATCTTCCTTGTATCTTACCCTTTTTGAGCTATCTCAGTAAGCAAGTATTACAGCTGAGGCATTCCACTAAAGATACGGCAAGTCTCGAAAAAATTCCTTACTCCTTGGTAAAAATGCGCTGCAATGCTTCCATGTCCAGCGGGGTCAAGTTAAATTGCATACCCGCTTGGTCTAAAATATCCATCAAGGGGCGGTCAGGAAATTCTTTTTTTTGTGCGGTGATATAGACAACGGCTCTTTGTAAGAGCTCACTGTGTGGAATAATTTGTGTCATGGCGATCTCCTGTGTGTCAGTATAGGGCGGCTTGACGCTTTTTGTAAATAGTCAATACAGACAAATACATTTTGAATATAAGAAAACTATGGAAAATTGGTATATTGCAATTATTTTAAGTATAGTGGAAGGGTTGACGGAATTTTTGCCGGTGTCTTCCACGGGACACCTTATCCTTGCTGGAGAAATGCTAGGATTTAATGATGCTAAGGCAGCAACTTTTCAAGTAATGATTCAGCTTGGCGCCATCATGGCTGTGGTAGTTTTATATTGGCCACGCTTTTGGGGCCTGCTCGTGCCAAACAAGATGCAACGTTTTTCCGGCTTGCGGGGCATCGGTCTTTTGCTTTTAACCTCTTTGCCGGCTTGTGTGTTGGGCTTACTCTTACATAGCTACATCAAAGCACATCTGTTTACACCTATGACTGTGCTCATGGCGCTGGTGGTGGGGGCACTGTTTATGATTGTGGTTGAAAAACGTGTTTTGCCCGCAGTTATAAGCACAAAAAGCCCCAATAACGATGCCCAAAACCTGCGGTTGCAAAGCCTTGACGACCTAGAAGCCAAGGACGCTTTGCTTATTGGTTGCTTCCAGTGCCTTGCCCTATGGCCAGGATTTTCTCGCTCAGCGTCCACCATCATGGGGGGCATGCTACTTGGTGCTAGCCGTACCCTTGCGGCAGAATATTCCTTTGTGGCGGCGGTACCCATCATGGTGGCAGCCACCGGCTATGATTTTTTGAAAAGTTGGCATTTACTCAGTGCAGACGATGTATCCTTTTTTGCCCTTGGCATGGTGGCATCCTTTGTGGCGGCGCTTGTGGCTATTAAAACTTTTGTGGCACTCCTTTCCCGCATTACCTTCATCCCCTTTGCTATTTATAGGCTCATCATGGCTCCCTTGATATATTATTTCATGCTATATTAAATATAAAAATCAATAAAATAAGCACCTTTTAAAGTTCTGCGAAAAAAACACAAAAAAAAGCTTGCCAAAGCCACAAGTTTTAGATAAATAGCTTCTTCGCTGATACTACAGCACGGCAAGGTAGCTCAGTTGGTCAGAGCACACGGTTCATACCCGTGGTGTCGGAAGTTCAAGTCTTCTCCTTGCTACCAAATTTCAAGCTAATAAAGCCCCGCATGGTATATAAAACCTTGTGGGGCTTAGCTTTTTTGTGGGTTTAGCCTCTCTCTTTCTCTCTCAAACTCTCTAGTCACCTTGCTTGATTGTAGGTATTTTTGTAGGTATAATGGTATTTACTAAAACCGATACCTACAAATAATGCGTGCTTCAAGATTGTATCCTTATAAGGCGCTGTGATTGTATGAAAAAAAATTGTAGGTATCGATGGTGAATTTTGAATAAAATACCTACACGGAGAAATGATATGTCAAAGCTAAAAGATACTGAACTTCGCGCCATAAAGCCCACAGGAAAGGTGCAAAAATTTTTTGATGGTGAAGGGCTTTATTTATGTGTTTCAAAAACAGGCGGCAAATCTTGGCGCATTGATTATCGCTTTGATGGAAAGTACAAAACTCTCACTCTCGGAGCATATCCTGCAATTACTCTTGCCTTGGCAAGAAAGTGGCTTGCAGAAACGAAGGAACAATTAGCCAAAGGCGTTGACCCTGCAAGTGAAAAACAACTGCAAAAGCAAGCTAAGCGCAGTAGTGAGAGTAATTCTTTTGAAATGATAGCTCTCGAATGGTACACAGTGCGTAAGGAAGAATGGCGTTCCTCTTATGCTGTGAAAACCATGCAACTTTTGCAAAAAAACATTTTCCCCTTTCTTGCAAAGCTGCCCATCAACGAGATTACAGCTAAAGATATGTGGGAAGTCTTAAAGCGCATTGAGGAGCGTGGAGCAAGAGATACAACTATTAGGGCAAAAGGTATTTGTTCACAAATTTTTTGTTATGGTGTTGCCACTTCTCGTTGTGAACATGATGTCACGGCAGGGCTGAAAGGTGTGTTCAAAAAACCACAGCGCAAAAATTTTGCTACCATCACCGATACAAAACTTATTGGACAATTTATGCGTGACGTTGAGCTTTATACCAAGGAAAGCAAACGTACATCTTTGATTACTCAGCTTGCCTTAAAACTGACCATATACACCCTTTGCCGTAGTAATGAAATCTGTAATGCCGCATGGGCAGAATTTGACTTTGAAACTAATCTTTGGACTATCCCTGCTGACAAAATGAAAATGTCTAGGGGACATATCATCCCGCTATCACGGCAAGCTTTAGAGGTAATAGAAACTTTACGACCTTACACCGAGCACAGCCCATATTTATTCCCAAGTGACAGAAGCAAAACAGGTGTCATTGCAGGAGAAAGCCTCTTAAAAGCTTTGCGTGTTATGGGTTATGACAAGCAAACACTTACTATTCATGGCCTACGAGCAATGGCAAGTACCCTTTTAAATGAACAGGGCTATAATCCTGATATTATAGAAAAAGCCTTAGCCCATAGCGACAAAAATGAAATCCGTGCCGTGTATAATAGAGCGGAGTATTTAGAGCAAAGAAGAAACATGCTCCAAGAATATGCAGATTATCTTGATGCATTACGCAAACAAAATTAACCTTTAAAATAAGGAGAATGTATTATGTTAAACCGTCAAATACCGTTACTAGAAATTGTTAGACGCATTTTACTGCCAGAAAGCATGCGTCTTATTGAAGAGGCAAACCTATCAGTTTCTGCAAAGAAAGTATAAGCTGTAAGCTTATACCGCCAAGCGTAAGCGTGGCGCGGCGACAAAGTCGCCGGAGCAAGCCGAAAACCACGCTTTTCGGCGTAGCGATACATCTTAAATAAGATAGATGGGCATTTAATGACCCGGCATCTTTATGTGAAGTAGAACGTGATGGCGT
>CAYJHS010000225.1:0-4584 GCA_964369815.1 uncultured Desulfovibrionaceae bacterium | reverse complement strand
GTTAGTTGTGGTTGTATTATCACTGACAACAGAACCGCCCACGGTGCTTACGCCTGTGGCATTGCCAAGATTGGTTACGCCTGCACCGGTGGTAAACACAGTCCCTGCGGAAATTTTATTTTCTTGCCCGATTTCGGTGGACTGGCCCGTAATGGTCAGCGTGCCGCCATTGTTGGTGGCGGAAACACCGCTAGCATCGGCATCGCGTATGGAGCCCACGGTGGCTACTTTTCCACTGCCTACACTTCCGCTATCTACAGAAGACTCACCAAGCCCCGAAAGGTTATTATCCGCCACAAAGGTTAAGGTGAGCCCCGTCGTATTAAAAGTCACTCCGTCAAAGATGATATTGGCATCTGTACCATAAGCGTCTGTGGCGGCTTGATTTAATACTTTATAGTCTGCGTTTAAGCCGCTACTTGCGACATCATAAATCGTGAGATTCAGCCCGTCAGCAAAGCCCGTAATGTTCACCGTACCGAGCAAAGCATCTACATTAGTAGCGGCATCTACAGTGGCCGCAGTGCCAGAGCTTACGCCCTGATCATTCACCCCAATGGTGGCAATACCCACGGTGAGTTCCGTGCCAAAGGCTGATTCCAAGGTAGAACTGTCTGCTGTGCTAAAGGTCACGTCCGACAAATCCACATTACCGCCAACGAGGTTGAAAGTACCGCCGCTTTGAATGTCAAATTTAGCACTCTCCGAATTTACTGTTTCACCAAGCATAGTCATGCCAGCGTGAACCTCTAATGTGCCAGCTCCCACTTCAACAACATTTTTTACAGAAAGACTGTCGTGAAAAGTTGTTACACCGCCAGTAATATCTATATCATCTCCAACAATGGCTGCACCATAAAAGGTGGTGCTTGCGCCGGAAATATTCAAATCTTGTGTAAAGGTAGCTTCATTATTAAAAGCGCTTGTGCCGCTGCTGGTAAAGTCGTCCTTAAAGGTGCTTGTAGCTTCTGCTGTAAACGTGCCCTCATTGCTCACGGCTTTATTGAAGGTTGTTTCAGAAAGGACAGTGGTTTCGCCTGTGCTTGTGGTGGTTAAGGTGCCGTTGAAGTTTGATGTATGGCTAGCACCGCTTACACCAAGGTTAAGCGTACCACTGTTTTCTAGTGAGCCTTCATCAAGCAAGGTTGTGTTTGTAGCTCCAGTAATGGTAAGCTCAGCACCGTCGGCTATGTTGGAAGCAGTTATGAGATTTAAGGGGTCGGTATTATTAGCAATAATATGGCTTACGCGCACTTCTTTGGAGCTAGCAAGGTTTCCTGCCATAATGGCTGCATTTTGCCCATAACCATCCTGCACATTGCTTAAGGAATACATGTCCACAGTAGTTGTAGTACCAAATTGCACAGTGCCGCCGCTTATGGCTGTGCTTCTCATGTTGGCAAGCAACATATCATAGGTGGCATTGTCGATGGTGCCAAGGTCTACCCCTTCAAGCACAAGATGCCCATCATTTTCCAATTTTTTAGCAATATCTGTATTTTGGGTAAATTCCCCAAGGCCGGTAAAAGTGCCGAAGTCAGCCCCTTTCACGGTAAGGGTAGTGTCAGAGGCAGTACTAAAGCTTGCGGCATCGGCATCTACTTTCAGCGTACCGTCAGAAAGGTCGGCACTGCCATTGAGCAGATTAAAGCTGCCGCCGCTTGCAATGTCCATGCTTTTACCAGCCGCAAGAGTGAGGGTGCCTGCCGTGCTGTCATTGCCGATATTCAATATGCCTGCACTTTCATAACCGCCATTAAAAGCAACATTGTTTAGAGCAGTGGTAGTTCCGCCAGCAGTGTATTTATTGGTAAAAGTTGCTCCATCGGCAATGATGGTATTATTATTGGTCACGCTGCCAAGGGTGGTTGTGCCCTTAAAGGTTGTAGTGCCGCTATTGGTAAAAATATTGCTAAGGCTTATGTCTGTATAAAAATTTGCCGTACCGCCGCTTTGTATAGTTAAAGCCCCTGTTCCAGACAAAGTAAGAGAACCATCGTTTACATTGAGTGTACCGCCGCTTTGAATGGTCATATTTTTGTTAGCCGCAAGGGTCACAGCACCCGCCGTGCTCGCATTGCCGATATTCAAAGTACCAGCACTTTCATAGCCTTCATTAAAAGTAACGTTGTTCAAAGCTGTGGTAGCTCCACCAACAGTATACTTATTGGTAAAAGTCGCCCCATCGGCAATGATGGCACCATTATTGGTCACATTACCAAGGGTGGTTGTGCCCTTAAAGGTAGTTGTGCCGCTATTGGTAAAATTATTGCTAAGGCTTATGTCTGTATAAAAATTTGCCGTACCGCCGCTTTGTATAGTTAAAGCCCCTGTTCCAGACAAAGTAAGAGAACCATCGTTTACATTGAGTGTACCGCCGCTTTGAATGGTCATATTTTTGTTAGCCGCAAGGGTCACAGCACCCGCCGTGCTCGCATTGCCGATATTCAAAGTACCAGCACTTTCATAGCCTTCATTAAAAGTAACGTTGTTCAAAGCTGTGGTAGCTCCACCAACAGTATACTTATTGGTAAAAGTGGCCCCATCGGCAATGATGGTATCATTATTGGTCACAGTGCCAAGGGTGGTTATCCCCTTAAAGGTGGTTGTGCCGCTATTGGTAAAAATATTGCTAAGGCTTATGTCTGTATAAAAATTGGCCGCACCGCCACTTTGTATTGTTAAAGCCCCTGTTCCAGACAAAGCAAGGGTGCCGTCGTGTAGAGTAAGGCTACCACCGTTTTCAATGGTTATGTCTTTATCAGCCACAAGAGTGAGGGTGCCGCTGGTGCTGTCATCGCCGATATTTACAGCACCAGCAAATGCCACATCAGCATTGAATTTTACTTCACCGTTAGAAATTATATGTAAGTCTGCATCTTCAATACTGCCCGAACCATACGACCCTGCGCCCAAATTTAAGGTAGCATTGTTTACAGTAACAGCAGAGGCATTATACAGGGTATTATTAAGGTTAAATTCGCCCGTGCCGTCACCTTTGACACTGAAAGTGTAGGTATATTGAGCTCCACTTGCCGCATCTATTCCGGCCCTCACATTGTCATCAAGAGTATAAGAGCCACCATTGTTTACATTAAAGGTGAGGCTTAAATCAGCCGCATCTAAGTATATGGCATTATAATCCTTGCTTGCGCCGCCGTCTGAGTTCACATAGTTGCCACTGATACTAGGGTTCGCTGTGTCTGCTGTAAAGTTGAGGCTTTGAGTGGTATAAATAGCTCCGCCAGCTCCATCAGCCCAGTTGCTCGTGAAGGTGGAGTTCTTGATGTCGGTGATTTCGTCCTCATTAGAAATAGCTCCGCCAGTATCAGCCCAGTTGCCCGTGAAGGTGGAGTTGGTGATAGAGGTGATGGTGCCATAATACGTATTAAAAATAGCTCCGCCAGCATCAGCCCAGTTGCCCGTGAAGGTGGAGTTGGTGATAGAGGTGATTTTGTCATTATTATAAATAGCCCCGCCGTTGCCACTGGTACTATTGCCTATAAAATTCCCTATAATGGTTTTAATATCACCGTCAGCGCTATATATGGCTCCACCGTGAGCATGAGCACCTGTAGCGCTATTGCCTATAAAATCTCCTATGATGGTAGTAATATTACCGCTATTACCTATAGCTCCACCATAAGCAACGCCTGACGATGCAGCACTATTGCCTATAAAATCTCCAATAATGGTAGTGATATCACCTTCATTATATATGGCTCCACCGTAAACACCGCCTGGCGATGCAGCGCTATTGCCTATAAAATTGCCCATGAGCGTGGTAATACTGCCTGTATTATATAGAGCACCTCCACTCCTACTACCAACTGCATGTGTGGCGCTGTTGCCTATAAAATCTCCTGTAATGCTCACATTATTGGCAGCATTATATATGGCACCGCCTAACGAGGAACTAGAAATACCATAAAAATTTTGCGTGTGACTTGTGTCGTCTGTGGTGATTTCTAAACGAGAACTTGCATAGCCGCTTTCGTTTTTATTATAAGTGAGCAAATCTGCCACAGAGGAAAAAAGCTTGTTAGTGTCTGGGGCGTTGTCATAATCATAGCCTTTCAAGAGCACACCATAGGTTACGTCCACACCATTTTCCTTGGTGGTAAAGGTGGTGTAGTAGGCGGGGTCGTTGGGGGTGACATTTGGTGTTACCGTATAGCCCGAAAACATTGCATCGGCTTGTCCCTGCGTAATGGCACCGCTAGTCACTAAGGATTGCTTTACGGCAGCGTCATCTAGCGTTGGCACAAAGGCCGCCGCATGGGTAAAGCTCACAGCACCAAGGGCAAGAGCAGAAGCCATCACTAAAGTGCCAAAGGTATTTAATAAATGACACTTCTTAAGCACAGCCTTGTACCGATTAATTAAATTTCCGATAGCATTTTTACTTTGCATATAAGCTCCTTAGAGTACAGAATATATATAAAATTGTTTTTTGAGCACAAAAAAAGCTCCTCTTTTCCACAGTGGGAAAAAGGAGCTCATCACAAGAAATATAAATAAAACTTTATAGGATATAGATGTAAGAGAGAAGCAAGAAGTACGCCAAAAATTGCCCACGCATGA
>CAYJHS010000224.1:3342-4641 GCA_964369815.1 uncultured Desulfovibrionaceae bacterium | reverse complement strand
TTTACCATTCCGGGTATTTTATTTTGCGCTCCTTTGGCAGAGAATATTCCCATGCCGGCTCTTGCTGCCATGCTTTTTGTGATTGCATGGGGCATGATAGACGTGCGTAGTATTCGTTTGTGCTATAGTACGACACGTGTTGACCGCATAGTACTTATCACTACTTGTATTGCCACCTTGGTGCTTGATCTTGAAAAAGCAGTGTTTATTGGGGTTATTTTATCGTTGATACTACTTGTTTATAAGGAAGCTCATCCTCGTATGAAGTATGTTTCTCGACAAGATATTCCTTCCCCCACTTACGAATGGTGTCTTAACAGTGTACACGTGAATACGTATCTTGTGGAAGGGACACTGTTTTTTGGGGCGGTACAATCACTTGAAAGATATTTAGCCAGTCATGAGTGTTTAGATACGAAAGTTATTGTGCTGAATTTAACACATGTGTTTTGGATAGATGCCTCTGGCGCGCATGCACTGGCACACTTTGCTGAACGCTGCCATGCTACAGGTATACCGCTTATTTTAGTTACTTACGACGAAAGCGTAAATGCTATCTTGCGCCGCTCTGGTGCTATGGAACATATTGGTGAGGATTTTATCTACCCCACTATGCACCAAGGGCTTGATTATGCAAGGGAACTTTTGGAGAATATGGGATATTCTGTGTATGATAAACATACCCGTGATACACATGCATAAAGTATGTTTTTTAGCAAAGCATGGATAGCAACACTACGAAATAAAGGAAAAAATATGATTATTCGTTTTATGGAAGCAAAAGACAAAGAACAGGTTCTTGCCATGATGCAAGTGTTTTATAATTCACCAGCAACATTAGTAAAATCTCCTGTAGAAGTATTACAGCAAGACATCGAGGACTGTATTGGCGAAATGCCCTTTATTGAAGGTTATGTTTTTGAGCAGGAGAATACTCTCCTTGGTTATGCTATGCTTGCCAAAAGCTACTCTACTGAATATGGGGGTATGTGCCTTTGGCTGGAGGATTTATACTTGGAACCACAGGCACGCGGAAAGGGCATAAGCTCACAATTTTTTAAGTTTTTAGCTGATGCCTATCAGGGAGTGGCCATTCGTTTGCGTCTTGAAGTGACACAGAGTAATAGTCACGCCATTAAGACCTATGAAAAACTCGGTTTTAGTCGTGTGGACTATGTTGGCATGGCCAAAAAATTATAAACATTTTGCACTCCTCATATGAAAGCCCTGATACGGTAGTCTAATTTCACACATGTATGGTGATGGTATGAGGTGTGGTAACAGTTTCTTGTGCCGCAC
>CAYJHS010000224.1:0-3332 GCA_964369815.1 uncultured Desulfovibrionaceae bacterium | reverse complement strand
CTTCGTCACTGCAACTAACTCAAAAAATATTCCTAAACTTCATGTGCATATTGGTAATGTAAGGTTTTATATACATTACGCTTGAAATTAAAATGCTGTGAGAGCTCTATTTGCGGTCATAATATTTTTCTTGACAAGGCAGACCCCTAAGAATAGTGTCACTTTTGCGAGTGAATTGCATTTTCAAATAGACGCTTTTCAAACATTTTTAGGTGAAAATATGAGTCGTTATGCCACACTTCAAAGAAAAAAGCTTTTGGAATTTTTGGAGAAAAATCCACATAGTTCTTTTTCTGCAAGGCAAATAAAAGACGCTATTCTTGGTGTTAGTATGAGCGCAGTGTATAGAAATCTTGCCATATTAGAAAAAGACGGTCTTTTACAAAAAGTCTATGTATCCAATAAAAAAGAAATAACATATCAGTATGTTTGCTCTGAAAACTGTGTAGATTTTTTGCATCTTATCTGTGAAAAATGTAAAAAGAGCAGTCATTTTGAAAAAGAGTTTTCTGAATTAATTGTTAATAAAGCTTTGGAAGTGTCTGGTTTTGTAGTGAATAGGAATAAAACTTTTATCTATGGCGTGTGTCAAACCTGCGCAGTGCAAAGTAAGGTATTTTAAAGGATGTGTATATGAAGAAAGCATTAAAACTATTTCTTTTTTTAGTGATGGTATGGACTTTAAACACAGGTATTGCTTGGGCAACTGAAGAAAAAAATGCCTTTCAAAGTAAGAAAATTAATGTCGTTGTAACTACCTTTCCTATTTATGATTTTGTGCGTGAAATTATTGGGCAAAATCATACAAATATAAATTTGGAAATTATTATCGATAACGGTATTGATTTACATAATTTTCAACCTTCAACACAAGATATTGCTAGTATTTCTACTGCTGATGTGTTTATTTATAATGGAGGCGACTCCGATGTTTGGATTAAGAAAATTCTTGCTCAAGCCATGAATAAAAACATGAAAGTTATTAATTTGATGCACTTTTTAGGCGGTAGGGTAAAGGAAGAGCTTATTGTTGAAGGCATGGAAAAACATGACCACGCAGGACACAATCATGGCAGTCATGGGCATGACGGGCATAAACACGAAGGGCACGAACACGATGGACATGACGAGTGTTCTCATGAAGGGCATAATCATGCTCACATGCAAGAGGGCGTTATTTACGATGAACACGTTTGGCTTTCTCTTAAAAATGCAGTGCTTATGTGCAAGACCATTGCAAGAGAATTACAAGCCGTGGATAGTGCCAACGCTGCGTACTATGCAAAAAACACCCGTGCATATGTGAAAAAATTGCAAAAACTTGATGCAGATTATGAAAAATCCTTTAAAGAAAGTCCAAATAAAATCGTACTCTTTGCTGATAGATTTGCTTTTCGGTATTTGCTAGACGACTATAAAATTGGGTATTTTGCGGCTTTTCCTGGGTGCTCGGCAGAAACGGAAGCAAGCTTTGATACTGTTATTTTCTTATCCAAAAAAATGAATGAGTTAAAGTTGCAAAAGGTACTTATTATCGATAACAGTACCAATAACATTGCCAAAGCTGTTATTAAAAATAGTGATAATACCACAGCACAAATTCTTTCGCTTAATTCTTTGCAGACAATTACTGCCAAAGAGCTGGCTAATGGTGTGAGCTATCTTAGAATTATGGAAGATAATCTCAAAAAACTTAAAGAGGCTTTAGAGTAGACTTTATGGAACAAATAGTGTGCAAAGATGTCACGGTGGGCTATGATAATAATCCTGTGCAAAGTGCTATTAATTTAAGCATATACAAGGGGGACTTCCTAGCCATTGTGGGAAATAACGGCACAGGAAAAACTACTTTTATCAAGACACTTTTGGGTTTACTCAGTCCCATAGCAGGTAATATGCAACTTGCTCATGGACTAAAATTTAATGATATAGGGTATTTGCCACAGCAGACTCAGAGACAAAAAGATTTTCCTGCTTCGGTGTGGGAGGTGGTGCTTTCCGGACATATTAGCAAACAAGGATTGCGCCCATATTATACCAAGGCTGAGAAAAAACAATCGCAGGAGCTACTTGAAAAAACAGGCATAGCACATCTTAAAAATATTTCTTATAGCAAAATTTCTGGGGGGCAGCAGCAACGTGTTTTATTAGCTAGGGCTTTATGTGCCTTGAGCAAAATAATTTTTCTTGATGAACCGACATCGGCTCTTGACCCAGACTCTACGGCAAAAATGTACGATTTACTTCACAAATTAAATAAAGAAGGGCTTACAATTGTTATGATTAGTCATGATATTCATAACTCCCTAACCCATGCTAATAAGGTACTCCTTTTTGATCGGGACGTAAGCTTTATGGATAAGGAAAGGTATATTTCAAAAATACAATCGTGCATTCATTATACTTCCGGAGAAATACATGGATAATATTTTTCAAGAATTAGCCTTGTATTTTTCCTATCCATTTGTGATGTATGCTTTTGTTGTGGGAATACTTATGGCTTTGTGTTCCGCTTTAATTGGTACAAGTTTGGTGCTAAAACGTCTTTCTTTTATTGGGGATGGCCTATCACACATTGCCTTTGGTGCCATTGCGGTGGCTTCTGCTTTGAAATTGACCAATAATACGGTTTTGGTGTTTCCCGTGACGGCGCTTGCTTCTTTGTTGCTACTAAAGTCTGGAGAGAATAAGAAGATTCATGGCGATGCGGCCATTGCTATGATGAGCGTTGGTTCTCTTGCTATTGGCTACATGATTTTGAATATTTTCCCAACAAGTTCCAATATTGCCGCCGATGTGTGTACAGCTCTTTTTGGCTCCACGACCATTTTGACTCTTACCCCAATAGATGTTTGGATTTCTTTAATCCTATCAAGCTTTGTCATAATTGTTTTTGTGCTTTTTTATTATAAAATTTTTGCGGTGACTTTTGATGAATCCTTTGCCAAAGCTACAGGGCTTCCCACAAAATTTTATAATCCATTATTAGCTATTACTATCTCAGCCGTTATTGTCGTAGCTATGAATCTTGTTGGATCCTTACTTATTTCAGCCTTGGTGGTTTTTCCGGCTTTATCATCTATGCAGCTTTTTGGCAGTTATAAAATGGTTGTGCTCTCATCTGTAGTCATAGCGGTGTTATGCGCTACCTTAGGTATGCTTAGCTCTATATTGTACGGAACACCCGTAGGTGCAACTATTGTTATTGCAAATATTTTTGTTTTTTGCGTGGCCTATATGGTGGCTAGGGCTTTGAAAAGATAAAATCTAGCTTCTATAAGAATCCCAAACCTTAAATTATATTTGATTGCGGTAAGATGTTGCTTAAAACG
>CAYJHS010000223.1:0-4655 GCA_964369815.1 uncultured Desulfovibrionaceae bacterium | reverse complement strand
CTGCTGCGACTTTACTTAGCTCAATTAAAAGAGTTATTTTTTCTTCTAAGGGCTCGCCCAAGGGAGCAAACTCTTCCACCAGTTTATTACTTCGCATAATCACTTGATGGGTTTGCTCTGCGACCACAATATAGCGGGCAAAAGTACTTTTAAATATTGCAAGATATTGTTCTAAAATGCCGGCATCCTTAGTGGAGTTAGCAAGTTTTTCAAGTTTCTCCTTCTGCGCATAGATAGTTTTGAAAGAATCAGTGAACTGCTTGTAATATTTAGCATCTCTTGTAAGACTGTACACACGCATGTGCATATATGTGTCTTCAAAGGCTGTTTCTAGATGGACAAGCCCCACAAGTTCCGGAATATAAAATGTGGCTACACGCCTACTATCATTGGCAGCTTCCCTTTTTTCTGTCACGGCTAGTACGCCCAAAAGACAGATAAAGAACATGAGCATACCAAAACCAAGGTACAACCTTTGCGAGACTTTCATGTCTTTCATAACATCCTCCTCAAAAGATACAAAACACTGTGCTACTAGGGAATATTCGGTTAACTCTCAAAAAACTTTAGGCAAATATGCTTAGAAATACGCTTTTTATAGACGAAAAAAATACACTTGGCAAAGAATAACCCATACCAAGTGTACTTTATGTAATCTTAGTAACAAATTTTTAAATGTCTGTATAGTATATATATGTTACTATAAAATATATCTACTTAAGTCCTTGTCTTCTCTTACATCTTCTAAGTTTTTGCGCACATAGCCTTCATCTACCAAGACTTTACTTCCCGACTTATCTGGCGCTTCAAAGGAGATTTCTGCAAGGATTTTTTCCATAATGGTATATAAACGGCGGGCACCAATATTTTCTGTTTCATTGTTAGTTTGCTCAGCAAAGGCCGCAATTTCCTTAAGACCATCATCCGTATACTCCACACTCACATTTTCCGTATCAAGTAAGGCCGCATATTGGCGAGTGAGGGCATTGTCAGGCTCTGTCAAAATACGCAAAAACTCTTCCTTGCCAAGAGCTTGCAACTCTACACGTAAAGGGAAACGTCCTTGCAATTCCGGTATTAAGTCAGAGGGCTTACTAAAATGAAAAGCACCGGCAGCAATAAAGAGCACATGATCTGTACGAATCATGCCATACTTGGTGTTCACAACGCTACCTTCCACTATGGGGAGTAAATCACGCTGCACGCCTTCACGAGATATATCAGAAGAACGCTGGTTAGAGGTGCTGGCAATTTTATCAATTTCGTCAATAAAAATAATACCACCGTCTTCCACACGTTGTTTGGCTCGCTCCATGAGTGCGTCTTCATCCACAAGCTTGGCGGATTCTTCCTGCACAAGTATGGTAAAAGCCTGACCTATTTTCATTTTACGGCGTTTAGGTTTTGGTGGAAAGGCTTTGCCAAACATATCCTTCATTTGCGAGCCCATACTTTCCATACCGGGAATGGCAAAAACATCTATACTTGGGCCAGATTGCTCCAGCACTTCCATTTCCACTTCTCTATCATCCATAAAACCTTGGCGAAATTGTTGGCGTAATTTTTCCCGAGTGGAATCTCTGCCCGCATCTCCACCAAAGGAAGCTGGGAGGAGTAAATCCAAAAGACGCGATTCTGCCGCTGCTTCAGCTGCTGCTTTTACTCGAATATTTTCTTCTTCGCGCACAAGCTTGATGCTAATTTCCATGAGGTCTCGCACCATGGACTCTACATCACGTCCCACATAACCCACTTCTGTAAATTTAGTGGCTTCCACCTTTACAAAGGGTACAGAGCATAATTTCGCCAAACGACGAGCAATTTCTGTTTTGCCAACACCCGTTGGTCCCATCATAATAATATTTTTGGGGGCAACTTCGTCACGCAATTCTGCCGGTAAGCGATTGCGGCGCCAGCGGTTACGCACCGCCACTGCCACCATACGTTTGGCTTGTTCTTGTCCGATAATATATTTATCAAGTTCTGCAACAATTTCACGGGGAGTAAGAGTAATCATGAGGTACCTCTAAGAGCAAAAAATCTTTGCGGTCTTTGCATTTGCCGCAACAGAGGAAAATATAATCACCCTTTTTTAATTTGCAATGCTTTTTTATCTACATTATACCATGGACATGGATTTTATCTTGCAGTGGAACATCTACTTTGGCCCCATATTACTTGCCTTGGGCATCCTTTTGCAGGCAATTTTTTTGTTGAAGCCACATTTTCCCTTCATTATTCCCTGTCTTGGCGGGCTTTGCATGGGGATTGTTGCCTATATGGACAAGGACATAACCCTCTTTATTGGGCAAATATTACTGCTTTTTTTGCTGTTTTGCCTACGCCAAAAACGTGATTAAATATATGCGAATACTGTCCGTGTGTTTATGTGCCATTATTGCTTTTGTGCTTATTTATGTACTTGATATTACACAAACCCTTAACAAACAATGGATGGATACTTTTGTACGCCATGCCGGCATGCAAGGCATGCTGACATATGTAGGCCTTGTGGCGATGCTCACCGCCTTGGGTATACCTCGGCAGGCGTGTGCTCTACTTGGCGGTTATGTATTTGGTATGTGGACAGGTACCTTATTAGCTACCATTGGCACAGCAATTTCGTGTCTTCTGTGTTTTAGCTATGCACGTTTTTTGGGACAAAAATGGCTCAAAGAAAAATACGGTCACAAAATGCAAAACTTTACAGATTTTATCTGTCAATCGCCTTTTTTGCTAACGGTAGTAGTACGTATCATCCCACTTGGAAGTAACTTTTTAACCAATTTTATAGCAGGAATAAGCCCCATCCCTGCCTTTGCATTCCTCGGTGGCTCAACGCTTGGCTTTACGGTGCAAAATTTTATCTTTGCCAGCATGGGTAGCGGACTAAACATGGGGGGCAGTGTAGAGCTTTTTATAAGCGCCCTACTCTACGTCGTTTCACTTTCTCTAGGTTACTGGATTTATAAAAAATACAAACAGCATAAAGTGAAATCGCCTTTATCTGAAACCCCATAAAGGTTTATCGTCTTAAGCACCCAAAGTCATGACACTTTCTGGGTCAATATTGTGCGTGGGATTACCAAGAGCATCAAGCCCTTCCACTGTCTTGGTAGCTATGGAAAGTGTGCCATCGGCATTTTTCTGCATCCACTGCACAGGGCCACTATAGGCATAACCTACCTGAGCCCTACTTTCGGCAATGCGGCTGTTAAGAGAGTAGTCTAATTTAATTTTATCCTTACCATGAGAATCTTCAATGGTACTATTATTTGCAATGCCAACCACAATGGAATCTTCACCATCTCCACCTGTCAAAGTAGCATTTTCCATATAATCTAGCATAATAGAATCTTCACCGTCGCCGCCATCAACGGTTGCACCTACCGTGGCTATAAGTGAAGATGTCCACAGAGCGTCATCACCATCGCCGCCACTAAAGTTCACATTTTCGGCGTAAATAGAGCGAATATTAATAACATCATCCCCATCTCCGCCATCTATTGCGACATTCTTCCCTGAAAGGTCGAGCATATTAATGGTGTCATCTCCGCCTCCACCCAGAACAGTAATATCTTCACCGGCGGAAATATTCTTCATATCTATATTGTCGTGATCAAGCCCGCCATCGACGGTAATGCTTTTTGCCACTCGAATATCAGCGTCAGACGCTATTGTATCATCGCCTGCGCCACCGTTTAAATTCATATTTACCCAGGAATGCTGTGCACCTCGTAAACTTAAATTATCATTGCCACTACCGCCATCAAGGGTCAAATTTGTACCATGCACCTCACCCCGTAAAGAGAAAACCCCCTCACCGCTTTGCACCACAATATTATCGTCACCTGCGCCGCCAATGATGTTTACATTGGTATCAGAATAGACGACATTTACAGTCACACTGTCATGCCCATCTCCAGCATCTACATGCGCATTGGACACTGCGCCATCACCACTGGTAAAGCCAGTGCCTCTAAGAACAATAATGTCGTCGCCCGCACCGCCTTCTACGCTAACGTCCAACACGCTACTAATGGTATCATTGCCATCTCCGCCCAAAATAGTCGCGCCGCTTACGTGGTTAATAATGGTATCACTACCCCCCTTAGCGTCGATGATTTTACCATACTCACCAGTGTTTTTATTATAAATGATATCAACACCATCTGTACCGCTTAAAGGATCGCCCCCCGCTTCTCGTGAGATAAGCTGACCATCTGCATCAAAGGTAAGGGTTTCTGCTTGCGTAACAATACTTATCCCATTACCTGTATCAGATACACGCCAACTTCCAGAACTACTAAAAAGAATTTCAGCACCAGAATTCAAAGTCACCTGCAAACCGTTGCCTGTGCTGTTCACCTGAACACCACTACTAGCGCTCACGTCAATAACCTCTTGTTCCAAAAAATAATCAGGCGTGCTCACAATATCGTCGTTTATAGAAGTCTCTGAAGCTTGAGCAAGCATGCCCTCGTTACTAGATTTCTTTGCCCCCAAAGCAGGTAAAGCTAAACTTTGCGTCAGCCCACCGGACATAATCATATTTCCCAACGCCACTTCTTCTTTTTTACTCAAAGAGCTAGACGTCGCAATGTTATCAGCGTCCGTTGCTGTCGACTGGTAAAAACTATCTTTGAGAATTTGCG
>CAYJHS010000222.1:0-4683 GCA_964369815.1 uncultured Desulfovibrionaceae bacterium | reverse complement strand
AACTTTTTTCAAAAAGTTCCCTCCCCCCAGAAAAAAACCCTCTAATCATCTATAAATTTTACTCAAAGTTTTTAAGCATTCGGTATGTGTATATTCAAATCGTAATGGGGTCACTGTAATATACCCTTTTTCTATAAGGTCTCGATCCGAGCCTTCTTCCACATGTTCTGTCTGCATCTCCCCATGTAGCCACCAATAGTCTCGCCCACGGGGGTCTTGGCGTTGGTCGTAGCAGTCATTCCATTGCGCTTGACTTTGAAAAGCCGTGCGTACCCCAAGGCATTGCGCCACTGGCACTGCGGGATAATTCACATTTATTACTGTACGTTTGGGGATATCTTCAAAGGGCAGACTTTCCACTAGGGTCACTGCATGGCGAGCTTGTTCGTGCATATCAGTGGCATTATAATTATTATAAGAAATCGCCACCGCAGGATAGCCGGCAAATGCCCCTTCACAAGCTGCAGCTATTGTTCCGGAATATTTAACATCTGGCCCAGCATTGGGGCCAGCATTAATGCCGGAAAGTACCAAGTCTGGGCGCTTTGGGCATAATTCAAGCAAGCCTAGCTTCACACAATCAGCTGGGGTGCCGTGCACGCCCATACCAATGAAGTTCACGTCAGAAATTTCTTTGGCACGTAAGCCTTGAAATACCGTGATGGAGCTGGACACGGCAGATTGTTCTGTCATGGGTGCTACCACATAGACATTATGCCCCGCGTTGGTAAAAGCCGTATACAAAGCACGCAAGCCAACGGCATATATCCCATCGTCATTACTTAATAAAATATTCATATATTCATATCTCCCAACAATTGCAAAATTGCCTACACTTAGCACTTGCCATAGCCACAAGTGACGTGTAATTCTAACAGAATAGTTTCATCATTTATAAAAAAGCACAAGTTAAATTAAAGTAGATTTACGTCGTAAAGAGCCAACTACAATAGAGAAAAAAATGCAACATATACTTATTAAAGACCTTTGTGCCGGTGAAGAAATACATGCCACTTTCTTGCTCACGGCTGCAAGCCAGCAACAAGCAAAAAATGGCCCTTATTGGAACCTCACCCTCAGCGACGCCAGTGGCAATATAAATGCCAAGATTTGGGCCCCCCTCAGTACCCATTTTACTGAATTGCCCGTAGCAAGCTTTGTGAAAATTGAAGGGCGCACTGACTCATATCGCGACCAAGTACAATTGAATATTACTGCCTTGCGTATGCTAAGCGATGCTGAGGCCGTGGACTTGGATATGGCTTTATATGTGCCTTCAAGCCCTTATAATATTGACGATATGTGGCAAGAACTAGAAGATTTGTGCCATAAAGAATTTACTCATAAAGCTTGGCATGACTTTATTTTTTCAGTGCTTAACAACAATGACGTGCGCCTTGGCTGGATGGGATGCCCTGCAGCAAAAAATGTGCACCATGCCTACAGAGGCGGTTTGCTAGAACATAGTCTTTCGGTGGCAAAGCTGACCCTATCTATTGCTAGTCATTATCCAAAACTCGACAGACAGGTGCTTTTGGCTGGGGCACTTTTCCATGATATGGGCAAAATTTGGGAATATTCCTTTGGTCTTGTCACCGACTATACCGACGTGGGTCGCTTGCTAGGACACATGCAGCTGGCTCTGGAATTCCTTCAGCCTTTCTTGGAAAAATCACAACTCGAAGACGCCTATGTGCAACATTTTAAGCACCTTATCTTGAGCCACCATGGCTCCTATGAATTTGGCTCTGCTCGTGTGCCGCAAACACCAGAAGCCATGCTCTTGCACTACGCTGACAATATTGATGCTAAAATGGCGCAGTGCAACCAAATTTTTGCCACGCAAGAAGATGATTTTGTGGGCTGGTCGCCCTATCAACGCACCCTCGACCGCTATATGTATCAGCCACAGCGATTGCCTAATATACTTAATACTGATGAACCAAACAATTGCACACTAGAAGATACTGCAAAGGTTCAAGCTATACAGACTGAGGACGTACCAGTAGAAGTAACCTTTGAAGAAAAGAAGCCCACAGAAACAGCCCCCATAGAAATAGTGTACACCGAAACCACCCCACCCCCCCTTCAACAGAGTGAAGCTATCAATAATGAAACAGTAAATGATAGCAACATAGTAGACTCAGAGGCAAACAAAGAAGATACGCAAGAAAAAGCGCAAGGAATACAATGTTCATTACTCTAGAAGGCACAGAGGGGGCTGGGAAGTCTACAGTTTTGCACGGCCTTAAAGAATATTTTGAAGGCCGTGGACGCACGGTATTGTGCACACGAGAGCCGGGCGGTTGCCCCCTTGGGCAGAGCTTACGATCCTTACTCCTTAGTGACAATGCCAACATCCATGCCCGTGCGGAACTCTTTCTTTTTTTGGCCGATAGAGCCCAGCATGTACACGAAGTATTGCGCCCAGCCCTTGCACGCGGCGAGGTAGTGCTGTGTGATCGCTACATTCACTCTACTATTGCCTATCAAGGTGCAGGCCGTGGCCTTTCATTGGAAGAACTAAAAAAACTCAATGCCTTAGCCATTGACGGGCTTATGCCTCATAAAGTCTTGCTTTTGGACTTGGATGTGGAAGAAGGCTTAAGGCGTGCCCATGCTCGCAATGCCACGCAGAAGAGCAACGAAGGACGCTTTGATAGCGAAAGCCTTGCCTTTCATAAAAAAGTACAGGCAGGCTTTAGAGTGCAAGCGGGGGAAGATAGTCAGCGCTTTTGTATTATTAATGCTGATCAAAAGCCTGAAAAAGTTTTGCAAGATTGCATTCTTTCGCTAGAAAAGAGTTAATACTATTTAAAAATAACATGTATAAGGAGTCGAGTATGAGCCTAGAATTTTACAACCTTGTTTGGACAGGCAAAAGGCTTGAAAAGAGCCTCAGTGACAAAGCGCATATCCAGTGTAGCGATAAAGGAACTCCCCCCAGTCCATGGGAAGTGCACACCTGCATTGGCGATGACGGTAGGTTATGGTGCGAAGTTTTTCGCATTCCTGGACGAAAAGGTGGTTTTTTTGTAGTGCGTGATTTTGAAGAGCTCCTTTTAGTGGCGCATGCCGAAACAAATATGGCCTTTGCACAAGTCTTTAGTGAATTTGCACAAATGGTCAGCCATCCCCGTTATGCACAGGATATTTTTGACAATGCAGATGACGAAGATTTTGATGATTAGAGGGCGCCATCGTGCACGCCCCTAAAGCCCATACCCCCTATGACCTTGGCATAATTTTTTTTCCTGCCTTTGATTGGGCTATTTCGCCCACGCATCCTGAGCGGGAAGAGCGACTGCTCTACACACAAGACCAACTTTGCGAAGAGGGTCTTTTTGATATGCCCGGCATTAAAGAATTTCGCCCAGAGCTTGCTCGCTATACTGATATTGAACGCACACATTTTTGTTTACCTAGTGTACAAAAAGTCTGTACAGCTTCTCATCTTGCTTGTGCCGGCGGTGCCATCAGTGCGGCGAAACTGGTTTTTGAGGGAGAAAAATCAACCTGCAAGAAGGCTTTTGCTCTGGTGCGCCCACCGGGGCATCATGCCATGCGTATTACCTATGGTAATAGAGGTTTTTGCAATGTGAATATGGAAGCCATCATGCTGGACTACATTCGGGCAAACTACAGCAAAAAACTCTGCCAAGATGGTGAAATATTACGCATTGCTGTGGTAGACACCGACTGCCACCACGGTGATGGCAGTCAAGATATTTTTTGGAATGATCCACATACTCTATTCATTTCTTTGCATCAAGATGGGCGCACTCTCTACCCCGGTTCCGGCTTTACCTACGAATGCGGGGGGGCCGGAGCCCTAGGCAAAACCATCAACATCCCCCTACCCCCACATACCGGCGATGCCGGCTATCTCTACGCCATGACGCATGCCGTCATGCCCATATTGGCGGATTTTAAGCCACATGTAATTATTAACTCCGCAGGGCAAGACAATCATTTTACTGACCCGCTTGCCAATATGCGTTTGACGGCGCAAGGTTATGCACAGTTAACAAAATTGCTTCAGCCCGACATTGCCGTGCTCGAGGGCGGCTATTCTATCAGGGATGCTTTGCCATACGTCAATGTAGCTATTTGTCTTGCCATGGCGGGGAAAGATTTTTCGGATATATTTGAGCCGCAATGGGATGCAAAGTGTCTGCATCAAGAAAAATCGGTTACAGAGTACATTAAACGATTATGTGATGAAGTCGTAAGCCTATATCATAATCCACCGCCACAACCCTTTGAAGGAGCACGGGAGCAAGATGCCCTGGGTACATGGTGGGTACGTGAACGCAGTATATATTATGATACAGACATGATACGCGATAAGCAGTTTGAAAAAACGCTTTTATGTGAACAATGCGCAGGAATTGTGTGTACAGACAGCACAGTGCAACGAGTAGGCAAGTATTTGTGCATTCATGTGCCAAGGAGAGCTTGTGAGCGATGCATGGATGTAGCGCAGAAGGTGCAAGGCACAGCGCATGCTCAAGGAGAATATGCGCAGATTTTGTATAAGATGGATTGTTGATATTTTTTGTTCTTGCCCTTTTATTATATAATGATTTTTGACACCTCCGGTGAGGGTAAGGGGATTACTAAGATTTTTGCCCTTGCCGTGCCTATGTCTGATTACGATATTGCTGTCACCTCCGGTGAGGG
>CAYJHS010000221.1:0-4687 GCA_964369815.1 uncultured Desulfovibrionaceae bacterium | reverse complement strand
TCTGGGGGGAGGGAACTTTTTTCAAAAAGTTCCCTCCCCCCAGAAAAAAACATTTAATCAATATATATTATGTACCAATATCCCAATCAAGGCCGAATTTATCGTGGAGGATGCGCACGGCAAGTTCCACATATTTTTCTTCGATAAGGATTGTGATTTTAATTTCGGAGGTGCTGATCATCAAAATATTGATGTTTTCCTCTTGCAGGGCTTGGAAAGCGGAGGCGGCTACGCCGGAGTGATTGCGCATGCCAACGCCTATGGCGGACACTTTTGCCACTTGCGTATCATGAAGAATGCTTTGAGCATTGATTTTTTCTTTAATTTTTTCACACATATCAAGGGTTTTCTGTAAATCCTTACGAGATATGGTAAAGGTCATATCTGTAATACCATCAAGGCTGGTATTTTGGATAATCATATCCACGAGCACGCCGCCTTCGGACAAAGGTCCAAAAATGGATGCGGCTATGCCGGGTTGGTCAGGCACACCATGCAAGGTGACACGGGCTTGGTCCTTATCATAGGCAATACCAGAAACGAGTACGGCTTCCATTGTCGAATCCTCCTGAGTTACCAAGGTACCGGGATTGTCTGTAAAAGTAGAACGCACACGGACGGGCACTTTATATTTTTTTGCAAATTCCACGGAGCGAATATGCAGTACTTTGGCACCCATAGAGGCCATTTCTAACATTTCGTCATAGGAGATTTTATCCATTTTACGGGCTGTGGAGCACAGGTTCGGGTCGGTGGTGAACACGCCTTCCACATCGGTATAAATTTCGCATTCTGCAGAACCAAGGGCAGCGGCAACGGCTACGGCAGAGGTATCAGAGCCCCCACGTCCAAGGGTGGTAATGCGTTTGTTTACGGTGCAGCCTTGAAAGCCAGCAACCACAAGCACGTCATTCTCTTCCAAAGCAGCATATAGCGCTTTGCTATCGATGGAAAGAATGCGGGCATTGCCATGACTTTCGTCGGTAGTGATGGGGATTTGAAAACCCAGCATGGAGCGAGCTTTGATGCCGGCGTCCTTAAGAAGCATGGTGAAAAGGGAAATGGACACTTGCTCACCGGTGGACACAAGTTGGTCGCACTCTACGGCATCGGGGGTTTTGGACCATTGGTCTGCCAAGGCAAGTAAGGCATTAGTGTCGCCAGATCTTGCTGAGAGAATAACCACCATTTTAAAGCCACGAGCAAGCCCCGCCATGACCTTTTCTTGCACTTGCTGCATACATTCCAAGTTGGCTACCGAAGTTCCGCCAAATTTTTGTACAAGAATTTTCATAACAGTACCTTATGAGGTGTTTTTATTAAATAAAGACTTTTGCCACTGTTCTAGGAGGGCTTCAGCCGCATAACCATGAGCAGCAACCTCCATAAGCCTGCCTTCTTCGCATATTTTAAGATGAATGTCCAGATAATCTTGCCCATCTTGGGCGTTTTGCAAGCTAAATGGGGCAAAAACATTCTCCGGAAGATACTCTGCCCATTCAATAATGCACAGGGTATGCGTATCTTCAAGGGCATCCCATAATTCTTCAGGCATAGAATGCGCTGCGCGGTATAAGTCACAGTGAAGAACCCTAGGCTGGGTAGTGTAAGCATTGCATAGTGTAAAGCTCGGGCTTGAAACTTCGGCTTCGCTGCCGCCGGGGAGGGATTGTACAAAAGCACGCGTAAAGGTGGTCTTTCCACTCCCAAGATCTCCTTGAAAGAGGATAGCTTTAAGCGCATGATTTTTCATCAATTCTGCCAAATTTTGTGCACATTTTTCTAATGCGTGTACATTTTTGAGGGGAGTGTTAAAGGAGAGATTCACACGCACACCTTTTAACATTCTGCGCCAGATTCTGAAGACGCTCCATGGCAGATGGGAGCGCTTGGGCTATATCTGAAGCAGCATGCCCACGGCAGGGGAAGGATTTTTTGAGCAATATACCGGCTTCGCCGTGAACACAGGCGGCAAGGGAGGTGAGTTTTATGCTTGGCACTTCTGACATGCGAGCAAGCCATGCGGCAATGCAGCCGGTGAGCACATCGCCAGAGCCAGCCACTGCAAGGGTAGGTAGGTCCTTGGGCAGAATATAAACCGGGCTATGTGCTGTGCCAATGAGCGTACCTGCGCCCTTGAGAAGCCAAGTGCAGGGTGCCAACTGTGTAAGCTTTTTTAGAGTAGCCAAACGGTCATTTTGTACTTCCTGACTACTGAGCCCCAAAAGTCGTGCCGCTTCACCAGGATGCGGCGTGCATACATCATCTTCCCGAACATAAGCAAGTAAATCTGGGTTTTTAGCCAGCAAAGTCAAAGCATCAGCATCTAAAACTGTACGGGGACGCTGCATAAATGAGAGTACAATATGCAAAAAAATCTGCGATTTTTCATCCGTTCCCATCCCTGGCCCAAGGGCTAAAGAATGCACCTGTGCAAGCTTTTCCTCAAGATTTTGCGGTAAAGAGCTTGGCCACGCATAGCCATCACCTAAAAGTACCGCCATGATATCAGGGTTTTGCCCCTTAATCTCTGCCCAAAGCCCTTGCGGAGCCCCTACACTCACAAGACCCGCTCCGGAGTGTAAGGCCGCCCGTGCTGCCAAATGCGCCGCACCAGTCAAGCCATGGGAGCCGCCAAGAACCAAGACATGCCCAAAGGAATTCTTGTGGCTATTGCTTGGCGTAGATTGCAAAAACTCTGCAAAGGCAGCCCCCTGCAACATGTTATAACTTGGCGGGATATGTTCTTGTACCTTTTTTGGTATGCCGATGGAGCGAACGAAAAGCTTGCCGGTATAGATAGCTGCATGTGGCTGCACAAGACCGGGTTTAGCGGCGGCAAAGCAAGTGGTGGCATGCGCCTTGACGGCTTTGGGACAAGGTTTACCACTAAGGGCATGACAACCACTGGGAATGTCAAGTGCATAAATAAAAGCGTGAGAACGTTTTTCGTTAATATAGTCAATATATTCTATATAGGGAGTGCGTAATTCCCCCTCAAAACCTGTACCCAGAAGCCCGTCCACAATAATATCGGCTTGTTGCCACTGTGCAGGAATATTTTTTTGCCAACGCGCCCGCCCAATGTAGGCAAAGGGGACGCCGCACTTTTTAGCCATACGCACATGCTGCCCCGTTACCCCTTTGTAGCTACGTAGAGGTTTAGTATGCAAAACAAAGGGTAACGCACCAGTATCCAAAGCATGACGGGCAAGGGCAGCGGCATCTCCGCCATTATTACCACTGCCCATAAAGAGCAGCATACGTTTACCCACAAGGGGAGAGGCCAGACTTTGCAAAACATAGAGAGCTTCTCGCGCGGCATTCTCCATAAGAATGCACTCGGGTATTCCCAATTTCACAGCCATATTATCCCAGCGTCGCATTTCTTGTGCTGTGGGCAAGGGAATCGAGTCGATGAGTGTGTGCATATTCCTTCCTTAACAAGCTAACATACTATATAAAATTACGCCTTATAGACCCATTTTTTGCAATGTGGGATACACATATTCACCATGAGTAGAGTACTGCTCTTGGGTAAGGGAAAAGTCGTATTTTTTCAAAAAATTATAAACGTGCTCTACCACAGCATAGCCATAAGTGCTTTTGTCTGCTTGCAAAAACTTCTTGTAAGAATCACTATACCCTTCTCGTAAAACGTACTTCCCATTTTTACTATGAAAAAGGAGCGAATTATCTGTACCATTTAAATAAATGTATAATAAGCGGGCAACATCTTTTTTTACCAAAGCAGTAACATAGGCATTGGGGTACTTCTTTATAATATCAGCGCCTTGCAAGATAATATTTCCTAAGGTATCAGCGGTTACAACTATGGCCGCATCTTTTGCCGTGCTATTTGCCTTGGCTAAAAAATCAAAAAACTCTCTAAAACTTGGCGGCATGGCATCCCCAAAGCCTTTCACAAGATACTCTACATTGGGCAAAGCGCGATAGCCCCCTTCGCCATCAGTATCCAAAGTAAAACCATTGGCATTGGCTATTTTCTGCCTTTCAGCAAAAGCTTTGTCATAAGCTTCTTCAGTATCACCTTTTACGCTTACACCCAAAAAATTATTGTCGTAACCTTCACTTTCTATTTTTTGCCGTATAATATTGTATTGTTTATTAAAAGCAATAAAGGCGAGCTCGCGGGTCAGTTCAGAATCCTTAACCGAAAAATGCTTTAAATAAAGATCTATAGCTAGGCCAATTTGTTTTTCCGTCGACTGACGACTGTAGCGAAGATTGTTAAGGTCTTCGTCAAAAAGGGCAAGCTTTTGCATGTCCGCCCCCTCTTGATTAGCGCTCACCCCTGCTGGGGAAAAAGCTAAACACACAGCACATAACATAGACAATAAACCAACACGCAACATGAGGGGCATAATTTTTTCTCCTGATGGCTTCACTAAGCACATCTTTGAAGTTTTATATTTATATTTCAACGACATAAAAACACAGCACGCTTGCCATATTTTGCCTATTGCCAGAATAAAGTTTTATAGGTAAAGTGCTGAAGGTTTTTTTATGTATTATGCATTGGTTCGCTTAAGCGTTCCAAACAAGACAGCACAAGGGCTTCTGCGAAAGTCTTATACAAAATACACCCTACACATTATATTAAACAAGCATTTTACCCTACGTCAATATAAACAACGGTAAAATATATGGATGGAACATATCAATA
>CAYJHS010000220.1:0-4699 GCA_964369815.1 uncultured Desulfovibrionaceae bacterium | reverse complement strand
TTTCGTGCACATTTTTCACAGGCTGTAGACATGAGCCAAGCCGTGCTTTCGTGGATTTTTCAAAATGCCCCCTGTGACACCCTCATGGGGCTTTGCACCAAGAGCAACCGACACGCTTGGCGCCTTGCACAAAAGGCCGGTTTTAGCATTATGGGGCACGTGCCCAGTGCGTGCTTTATAGCCAAAAAATATCGCTATGAAGATGGAGTACTCGTCATGGCGCATAAAAATGCGCTACCTGCGCAAAGTGCTACATGACAGATGCCTCTCAAGCATTACAATGAATTTGCTATGATGCGTTTACAACCATAATAGCACTATACAATTTCTCGCCCAAGCCAAATGGCGCGACCGATAATGCGTACACTATGTTCCATATGCTCCCCAGTGGCAATTTCAATGGGACTATAGTCAGGATTTATACTTGAGAGAATAATCTTGCCAGGGACAGCATCAAGGGTTTTAAGGTAGACCATATCCTCCACCCCAACGGCATACATATGCCCAGGACGTGGCATTATTTGCGATTGGTCAATAAGCACCACATCATTATGCCAGATGTAAGGTTGCATACTGTCCCCAGCGCCCCTTAACAGAACCATAGAATGAGGAGTCCCCTTACGACATAAAAAATCATAACGGAAAGCATAATGGCGCAAAAGAGAGGTATCGGTTTCAAAGGAACCACCACCGGCACTAAGCCGTGCTTCCACCATGGGCACAAGCACTAAGCGATCGTCGGGGTTTTCTGCATGAGCTTGTGTTTCAATGCGTCCGGCGAGTAGCCAATCTAAGGAACATTGCAAAACCTCCCCAAGACGCACGGCAAACTCTCCCTTGGGCATTTGTCCGTTCTCGTATTGCTGAATAGTGGTAAGACTCACTCCAATGCGAGCAGCAAGCTCTTGCTTGCGCAAACCAAGATTTTCTCGCCTTTGGCGCAAACGTTGCCCAAAATCGTACTCTTGTGTTGTCATTCTGTATCCTTTGCTTAACCATAAAAAAACTCTTACAATACACTATATTAGCATGTTTTCTTGTAAGTAGAATACTTTGGATTAAAAAAATTAACCCGCAGGACTTCTTTATAAGAAAAGTTTTGAAAATACACCAGAAAAAAATGCACCACGTGCAAATAGCTCACACAACTAAAACTTTTCCACGCACAAAGCCTAAGTACCCTGCGTCATTGCGTTAAATTTTGCGTGATTTAAAAATTATTTCGCATTAAAATAAAACTTATCTTTTAATTTTTGAAAAATTACTTGCATGACTCTTTATTATCGTTTATTGTATAATCAATTACTGATAATTATAAAAGTTAAGTTGTAAAAATATGTGTATTCACTAAGAAAACAAACTTTTTTACATACAGTTGACATCAAACAAAAAAACAGCGCTGTAATTATACATAAAAAAACACGCTACAAAAAACTTTTCTTGGAAATAGCAGGAAATGAAAAATTGCATGTGGGGTTAAAGAGCCCATGAGAAGGAGATTATATGCACACAAGCACCACTCTTCCATTACACAAAAAACATGGACATCAAAGCCTAACCAAAAAACTGCACTCTTCTTCGTCACCAGTTTTAGAGCATCAATTGCCGGAAGCTGCCAAGCTTTTTTATACTCTGTTGGGAGACTCCAAAACCCTCATTGCCTTACTTACTCAATTTGGAGGACACACCTTGCGCATCCCATCACGTTGGCCCCCTCGTAGTAAAAAGGCTACACAGCAAAAACATGAACTTTGCACCGTACTTTCGGCACAACAGATGGTAATTTTTGTAAAACATTTTTCTGGCACCGATATTTATATCCCTAAATGCACCAAGTACCTATGCGAAGTCCGCAATGCCAGCATTGTCCGCTATTTTTGCAAAGTCACTCGTGCCGGCACAAGTTCCGGCGATGCCGTACAAAAACTTGCGCGAAAATACCACCTTTCAGACCGAAGAATTTGGGGTATATTGAAAACCTGCGTCGAAGAACACGAATAGATGTCCGTGCGCAATTAAAGCAGAGTTTAATATGGGTGCATTATTAAGGTTTATAAAACTGTTGACATCATGCACAATGGGCGTAAATATTAATAATGAAATTCAAAAAAGGAGCACGATATGGGTGCAGACATTCTTACAGGTATAATTATTTTAGTAGCCGTATTTTTTGTAATACGAAAACTTCTTAGCAAAGGCTGTGGCTGCGGCGGTGGCGGTAAAAGCACGTCCTGTTGCGGAACAAGCCAAACATGTGACACGAACAGTGCAGACAAGACACAAGCCGACAGCGGTACCTCTTGCTGCGGCGGCAACAAAGACGAGTCAGACAAGGCAAATGCCAAAGGCGGTGCTTCTTGTTGTTGCACTAATAGCGATGCAGACAAGGCAAATGCCGAAGGGGGTGCTTCTTGTGGCTGTAGCAACAAAGGCTAAAGATAGTTTACTAAAAACATAACGGAAAAGCCTACCTTGTTTAAGGTAGGCTTTTTCGTTGCTACAGTTTACTCGAAACTAACTTTTGCCACAGAAAACTAAGGCATAAGATGATTGGTGCGCAACAAATGCAAAATATAGCGAGCACACTCCGTTGGCGTATACGCATTAACGTCTAAAGTACAGTGCGCATACTTATCATATAAAGCAGCCCTTTCATTAAATAAATCTTCTATTGTTTGCCCCGGAGCTATAGCAATGCCCCGCTCGGGGTTACGAGCAATGCGTTCAAGCAGAACCTTCAAAGGTGCACGTAAATAAACAATGGGCCCTAGAGCACGTAAATGCTGCATGGCCTTATCACGATAAATGACCGACCCGCCGGTAGCAATAACCGTGCGAAAAAGTCGCAAAGAAGAAACCACTTCCATCTCTACATCCAAAAACTCTTCCTTGCTCATAGCATCGGTAACCTGCTGTAATGGTACACCATACACCGATTCAATAACATAGTCAGAGTCCACAAAAGCCCATACGAGTTCTTCTGCAAGGGCAAGGCCTACGGTGGATTTGCCCACCCCAGGCATACCAATTATGGTAATACAAGGCACTTTATGACTTTGTGGCTCGATGCGTGTAAAGGAGTTTGACATGTTTTTTCCTATGATGTTTTACTAAAAATTCATTATATCCCTTGCAAGGCGTTGCGGTCAAGACATGGCGAAGGTGTAAAAGGTATAAGGTGTGGGATAATTTATCACCTGCGATAAAACAAAGGATTATTGAATATTTTCCCTTACCCTATTTCTTTATGGCAAAAAAGCTTATTAGACAGTAACATATTGCCGCAATGAAAGTTTTCTTGATGCGGTTATTTCCTATCAAAAAATAAATTATAAAAATATACCAACATAAAATTTTACCTAATTAAAATTCAAAAACAGCCGATAAAAGAAATTGAGCACTTTTTTTGGAGTCTTTACATGAAAAAACTTCCTATTTCGCCTAAAATATTATTACTTTGCCTAATAATGTATATGCTTTTGGTTTTACCGGTATTTGCTGACGGTTCGTCACGCTCTCCTTATCCTACCAATTATAATAACGCATATTCAGCAGAGTATCCTGTACACTATCCACAACCCAATGAAATTTTCATTGAGCAGCATCCCGCCATACATGGTGATTCCTGCGAGTTTTGTGGCATGTATCCACCCCCTAGGGATAGGCGAACAGCTCCCATGCGTAGCTTAAATAATTATCGTGGAAAATCGTCCAATCAAGCCTCATATGCAGGCGCAGGCCAAAACTATTACCAAGACAGAACCTACAGCAATTATAATAATCCTGTGCAATATGCCAGAGAAGTAGAGGAGCGCTCCGGTGGCGTACGCTTGCAATATGATGCTTTAGATGCGCCTACCAATATGTACACCAATGGCAAGCCTGTGCAAGATCCTGCCTTGGTATTTTTGCCGCCGCTCTATCCCAATGCCGTACCAAAGCCCCCACGTCGCCAAGCGCGCCGTACCCCAAAAAGACAAAATGTAGCCACACAGCATGTGCAGGTGCAAAATATACAAGTACAAAACGTCCAAGTGCAGTATGTGGGAACTCCTCCAGCAACACTACCCGATAAAAAAGACACCGAGTATAACGGCAACCGCCCAAGCCCTACGAATATCATTACAAATATTCCCTCACCTAGAGAGAGCCAATCACCAAGCCCCAACCCTTCACCTAAGCCCGCAGCAAGCTCTCCCCCTGCCGCCAAGCCACCGACCTCTCCCGCTACTTCCGCCGCACCTACAACACCCCCTAAAGCAACGTCGGTTGCCCCCATTCCCCCTTCTCTTGACGGTTTAACCCCCAAAAATCCGCCTGTGGCTGCCCCCTATGAAGGCAGTGCCACTTCTGTAGGGACTGTGGGAGTGAACAAAGTGGAAAAAATTGAAAATTAATTTCCTTACTTTTCCAAATAGATACAGACAACCATCGATTTTATTAAGAATTTTCTTAATAACAAGCAATAGAGCGGTTTTCAAAACTTTTCAATACACTCCTTTTCAAGAAATCTTTGAAAATTAAGCTGTCTACACACATGGGTACACTCAGCTAAAAAGTCTAGAATTTTTTTAGCACTTGTGCTAGTTTATTTCTTTATATGAATTACATAATTTTTGTAATATAATATACTGAAATAACTTAAAAGAGGTCTTACCTATATGCTCCCTATGACCGCAAATTTGCCTTATCCTTCTAT
>CAYJHS010000219.1:0-4707 GCA_964369815.1 uncultured Desulfovibrionaceae bacterium | reverse complement strand
CCGGCAGCATCTTCATTGATGTTGGTGCCATCAATGCTCTTGTGCACAATGGGAGTAGCCTCCTTCCTGGTGGAATCAGCGCTGTGGAAGGAAATTTTCAACAAGGAGCGCTGGTGCGTATTGTCAGTCAAAACAATCGCCACATCGGCGTGGGACATTCCAACTATACCTCAGCAGAAAAAAAGCGCATCATGGGTTTAAAACGCCACGAAGTTGCCCCCATTTTAGGTAATGCCCATTATCCTGAGGTTATCCATCTAGATAATTTGTTGCTAGATGCTGCCATTTAATGTTAGAGACGACACAGTCCACCCAAAAGAGGAAAAGTATGCAAGACTTACAAAAATATATGCAGGATGTTGGGGCAAAGGCAAAAAAGGCTTCCCGTAAACTTATGGCGGCAAATGCAGCACAAAAAGTACAAGCTCTGCAATATGTTGCTGATATTTTGCACACAAAGTGCAAAGAAATCTTAGCAGCCAACGCCACGGACATTAGCAATGCTACCGAAAAAGGCATGGATGCTGCCCGCCTTGACCGCTTACGCCTTACAGAAAATACCATTAAAGATATGATGCATGCGTGCCACCATGTAGCTAATCTCCCAGATCCCATAGGCGCCATGACCAGCCAATGGCAAAGACCTAATGGCCTACTTGTGGGCAAGATGCGTATCCCTCTTGGGGTCATTGCCATGATTTATGAATCTCGGCCCAATGTGACCATTGACGCTGCGATTTTATGCTTAAAAGCCGGCAATGCAGTAATTTTGCGTGGAGGGTCTGAAGCCCTACATTCCAACCTAGCCTTGGCAGAAATCCTTCATGAAGCTCTTGAAAAGGCCGGACTTCCCAAAGATGCTGTGCAAATTTTGAAAACCACCGACCGTGAAGCCGTAAATTTTTTATGCACCATGGATACCTATATTGATGTTATCATTCCTCGTGGAGGTGAAGCACTGGTACGCTCTGTGGCTGAAAAAGCCACCATGCCCGTCTTGAAACACTATATGGGGGTGTGCCACGCCTATATTGATAGCGATGCATGTGATATGCAACAAGCATTAGATATTGTATATAATGCCAAAGTACAACGTCCAGGTGTATGCAATGCACTGGAATGCTTGCTTATACACAAGGACAAAGCTACAGAGTTTTTACCCCTCGTAGCAGAAAAACTGGGCGCTGCCGGTGTGGAATTTCGTGCCTGCGAGCAATCTTTACCCCTTCTTGGTAAAAATGCCGTAGCACAAAAAGAAAACGACCTTGGACAAGAATTTCATGCCCTTATCCTTGCAGTATGCGTTGTACCTTCCATGGATGCGGCACTTGAACACATTGCCAAGTATGGTTCGCAACATACAGAAATTATTTGTACTAACAATCATAGCCACGCCATGCGTTTCATGCGCGAAGTGGATGCTTCCATGACAGCGGTAAACGCCTCTACTCGCTTTAATGACGGCGGTGAGCTTGGGCTTGGTGCAGAAATTGGTATTTCCACCTCAAAACTGCATTCCTATGGCCCCATGGGTGTAGATGAATTGACCACAACAAAATTTGTGGTTTTTGGCACAGGACAAGTGCGCAACTAATTACAATATATTGAATTACAAAAATGTTAAAGTATTCCATTATCATTCCAAGCCGTGGAGATAGGCCAAAGGCCTTGGGTCATGCCCTAGATTGCCTTAAACTTGCGTGGGAATATGCCGGACTTACAGAAAAAGAGCTTGAAATTCTTGTAGGTTTTGATGGCGTAATAGGGGAAAGGGTACGTGATTTTTCCTGTGTGCGTTATTATGATTTACCGCAAAATAATGATTTTGGTAATGCTTTGCGTCATGCACTCTTAAAGGCTGCCAAGGGCAATCGACTCGTTTTTCATGATGATGATAATGCCCTGACAAAAGAAGCTTTTTCTATCTACGAACAATACCCAGAAGCGGAAATGCTCGTAGCACGTATTGATGTTTCTCGTGCGCATGACAAAGCTTACTTACCTGAAGAAGACGCTGAAAAGCCCCTCATCAGGCCTTGTAATATTGACCCCTTATGTCTTTGCTTGAGCCGTGAGCTTGTGCTGGTTCGATGTTCTGGCTGGATTGGCACCAAATATGAGGCCGACTATGAAAACATTTTACGCTATTCACGGCGTGCGCGCCTTGTACAACATATCACTGATATAGTTGGAATTTACGATGCAGGGCGTGGCATGGACGAAAACGGTTTAAACTTTCGGCAAAAAGCCCTCTTAAGTCGCTAAAGAAATCTTAGTACAAACTGTCTCAACAACTTAAAAAGCTCATACAGTTTATTGCTTGGAGTATTTAGAAGCATTTTTTCGACTTAAAGCAATTACCACACCATTTTTAAAAATTCCAATCCTGCCTTATTTAGTAATCTTTATCATTATCCATAAAAAAACAATTCCTTATTGACGTAATAACTTTTTTTTGTTAATTAGAATACTGAGTTTTATAAGAGGTATTTTGAGTCGCATTTAACATGCCCCCGTCAGGAGGGACGGAAGAGGCTCAAGGAGGAGTTTATGGAAACATCTCGCCACACATCGTGGTTCAAGTGGATGTTAATTGGCACTGTGTTCGGGATAGCACTTTTCTCTGTTGCTGCCATAGCCATGCACTACACGGATCAAAGACCGTTTTGTTCCAGTTGTCACGTCATGAAAACAGCCGCAGTGACACACAAAATGTCTACCCATGCCAATTTGTCATGCAATAGCTGCCATGCCCCTCATACTTTGTTGGAAAAAATTCCTTATAAAGCCGCTGCTGGTTTAAAGGATATTTGGGCAAACATTCAAGGTAAGGATGTACCCTTGAATGCAAGTCTTTCCACCAAGGATGTGGTCAACGCCAATTGCATAAGCTGCCACACCATGACCAATATGGGCGTGGCTAGTATGCAAGCAAAGCCTTATTGCACTGACTGTCACCGTAATGTTGCGCATATGCGCAAAAAGCCCATCAGCACAAGGATGGTAGCCGATGAATAAAAAAACTTTATATGTAGTTGTATGTGTATTGTTTGTTTCACTGCTTGTGTGTGGTTGCGACACAAGCACCGAGCTTGAAACTCCAAAATTTAAATCCGGTCTTAGTAAGGATGAAATAGCTAATTCCGCTTTCAAAAAACCTTTCCCAGCCCAGTATGCTTCTTTTGAGAAAAATGAAGAGCATTCTGTAATGACAGAATATAAAGGTTCTGTTCACTTTCGTAAAAATGATGATTTTTCACCTTTACCCAAAGGCTATAAGCACGCACAACCTTATTTGAAAAATCTATGGCTAGGGTATCCTTTTAGCTACGAATACAACGAAGCTCGCGGACACTCTTTTGCCATTGACGACCTTGTGCATATTGACCGTATTAATCGCTATTCCGAAAAAGGCGGCCTGCCTGCCACCTGTTGGAATTGTAAAACACCCAAGATGAATGAATGGGTTGCAGAATACGGTGATAAGTTTTGGAGCATGGATTCCAACGCTTTCAGAGACAAATTAGACGCAAGAGACCACACCATTGGCTGTGCTAACTGCCACAACCCTGAAACCATGGAACTGCGACTGTACTCTGAGCCATTAAAAGATTGGCTAAAGCGCTCCGGCAAAGACCCAGAAAAACTGAGTCGCAACGAAATGCGTTCGTTAGTCTGTGCCCAGTGTCATGTGGAATATTATTTCCAACATAAAGACAATGGTCCGGCTGCAAAGCCTGTTTTCCCATGGGATAACGGCTTTGGCCCAGAAAATATGTATGAATATTACAAAACACATGGCGCCAAAAATGGTCCATTTGTAGATTGGACCCATGCAGTTTCAAAAGCACCTATGATTAAAATGCAACACCCTGAATACGAAACATGGATTGACGGCCCTCACGGTGCTGCCGGTGTTTCTTGTGCAGATTGTCATATGAGCTATGAACGCATAGACGGCAAGAAAATCTCCAGCCACTGGTGGACATCTCCTTTGAAAGATCCAAACATGACTGCATGCCGTCAGTGTCACGCAGACAAGAGTCCGGAATATCTCAAAGAACGTGTGCTCTACACACAAAAGAAAACCTTTGATCAGCTTCTCAAAGCCCAAGAAGTTTCTGTAAAAGCCCACGAAGCCGTGCGCCTTGCCATGAACTATGAAGGCGAAAAGAATGCCGATTATGACAAACTCTTAACAGAAGCTCGTGAAATGATTCGTAAGGGACAATTGTTCTGGGATTATGTCTCTGCTGAAAACAGCGTGGGCTTCCACAACCCTGCTAAGGCACTCAATACGCTTATGTCCTCCATGGAATACAGCCAAAAAGCCATTGACCTTGCTGGGCAAGCCACAAACTTTGGTATTAATCAAGCACTTGTGGGTGACATAAAGACCATCGTACCACCGATTAAAGAGTTAAGTCGTAAATTACAACAAGATGCCGAGTTCCTACAACAGCATCCTTGGACAAAACTCCTACCCGTCTTACCTCCTGCTGAGCAAGTATGGGATGGACAAAAAAAGATTAAGTAAAAAATACACAATATAAAACTCGCAACATCCTCCCCCACCCTTAGGTGGGGGATTTTTATTGCAATAAAGTGTGAAAAATCTTCTGGGGGGAAACTTTTGTGGGAACAAAAGTTTCCCCCCAGCCCCCCCTTCAAAAAACTTTCAATGCGATAACATTCTATTTTTAAATA
>CAYJHS010000218.1:0-4722 GCA_964369815.1 uncultured Desulfovibrionaceae bacterium | reverse complement strand
CCAGTAACCATGCAACGAAAATAAAACTTTTAACGCCATAGCAAAGCTATGTCTAAGTTTTATTTTCGAATGCATCAATATATTGCTGCATTTACCCCCCTATAGTACTTCGTTGCGGCAATATTTTTGTTAAAAATCAAATCTCATCGCAATGAAAAGTTTTTGAGGGCGGGGGGTGTGGGGGGCGGGAACTTTTTTTCAAAAAACTCCCTCCCCCCACATAAACCTCTCACATAAGAACATTAAATATGCCTAAATGGCACTTGCCCTTGTTCGTAATAGTCATTCCCAAGACAGTCGATGACAACAATGGCGGGGAAATCTTCTACTTCCATGGCGGCGATGGCTTCGGGGCCAAGTTCTTCATAAGCGAGGACCGTATATTTTTTGATGCTTTTGGCAATGAGTGCTCCGGCGCCACCTACTGCTGCCATATAAGGAACACCGTGTTTTTTCATACTTTCCACCACTTCAGCTTTACGATATCCCTTGCCAATCATCCCTTTAACGCCTTGATCCAAAATTTGCGGAGTATAGGCGTCCATGCGTCCGGAGGTGGTGGGACCTGCGGCGCCGATGGCTTCACCGGGTTTAGCGGGGGATGGCCCCACATAGTAAATAACTTGATTGCATAAATCCACGGGGAGGTCTTCTCCGGCATTGAGCGTTTCTACCATTTTTTTATGAGCGGCATCACGGGCGGCGATAATGGTGCCAGAAATGAGCACTCGATCCCCAGCTCGCAAGGAGCAAGCTGTTTGTGCATCAAAGGGCGCTGTGATTTTTTTACTTTCGCTGGACATATTTTTTCCTTTATTTCTACTAAATTTCTCTTAAAAAAAATCTGATTTATGCCTATCAACAATAAGCGCGTTTTGGGAGAGAATGGGGGGTGTGGGGGGAAGGAGAACACTTTTTGGCGCTAGCAAAAGGGTTCTCCTTCCCCCCACATAAAAAATCTCCACTACAAAACAATTTCCGCATGGCGGGCGGCATTACAGTTAATGTTCACGGCCACGGGTAAGGAAGCAATATGCGTGGGATACCATTCCACATGCACCCGTAGGACTGTGGTCTCGCCCCCAAGTCCTTGCGGACCAATACCGGTTTTATTTACCATTTCTAGGAGTTCTTTTTCAAAAGCCGCATAGCGTGGGTCTTTGTTTTGGGTATCAATATCCCTTGCGGCGGCACGTTTGGCGCAAATGGCAGCCATTTCGAGGTTACCACCAATGCCCACACCTACCACCATGGGCGGACAGGAATTGGGGCCGGCAAGCTTTACGGCATCCAGTACCACTTGGCGTACACCTTCGATGCCGTCGGCAGGCACAAGCATTTTCAGGATACTTTTATTCTCAGATCCTGCGCCTTTGGGAGCAAGACGAAGCGTGATTTTATCACCGGCCACGATGCGGGTATGAATGATACCGGGGGTGTTATCCTTGGTGTTTTTGCGTTCAAAAAGCGGCTCTTCCACACAAGATTTACGCAAATAGCCGTCGGTATAGCCTCGGCGAATGCCTTCGTTGATGGCAGCTTCAAAGTCGTCACCCACGATGTGTACCTCTTGACCAATATCGGCAAAAACCACCGCAAGACCCGTATCTTGACAGATAGGGATGTTTTCTTCAGCGGCAATGTCCGCATTGGTAATAAGCTGATCTAAAATGCTTTTCCCCACTAATGACGGCTCATTTTCACGAGCGACTTTAAAGGATTCATACACATCCTTGGGTAGTTGACAGCAAGCTTTAATGGCAAGTTCTGCTACGGCCTCAGTGATGTCCTTGGCTTGAATTTCACGCATGCGCTTTACCTCACATAAAAATTTATACTCGGTCAAATTACTGCAAAGCGTAGATTAATTCCACAAAAATTTTTAGGAAAAAAAATCCTCTTTCACCTTGCCAAAACACAGACAAACACTATCTTTTCTTCCATGAAAAATTCTATTTCTATCCAAGGTGCTCGTCACCATAATTTGAAAAATATCAGCCTTGACATTCCTCGTGATCGCCTTGTGGTTATTTGTGGCCCTTCTGGTTCGGGAAAGTCCACCTTGGCCTTTGATATCGTCTATGCCGAAGGCCAACGCCGTTATGTGGAATCGCTCTCAGCTTACGCTCGTCAATTCTTGCCCCAAATGAACAAGCCCGCCGTGGAAAAGATTGAAGGGCTCTCCCCTGCTATTTCCTTAGAGCAGCAGTCCACGGCACGTAATCCTCGCTCTACTGTAGGTACGGTGACGGAAATATACGACTTTTTGCGAGTGTTCTTTGCTCGCCTCGGGCGCATGTACTGCCCTACCTGCGGCGAAATTATCGAAGCGCGCGCTGCTGATGAAATTATTGAAGACATTTTGCACCTGCCCCAAGGCACGAAGTTTATTTTGTTAGCTCCCTTGGTGGAACATCAAAAAGGCACACACCTTGACCGCCTCAAAAAGCTCAAGGCCGAGGGCTTTGTGCGGGTACGTGTCAACGGCGAAGTGCTGAGTATTGATGACGTACCTGCATTGGATAAGAATAAGAAGCACACCTTGGACTTAGTCATAGATCGTCTGGTAAATAAAGAAGGCTTACGGGGACGTCTTGCTGACTCCGTAGAGCTGGCTTTGCGCTATGGCGAAGGGCGACTCATTATACATCTGCCCGAAGGCGACGAAAAGCACAAAAAGCCCAAAGACATTGTACACGCTACTACTTCTGTATGTAAAAAATGCCGCATTTCATTACCGGCGCCCAGTCCACAGCTTTTTTCCTTCAACAGTCCACAAGGAGCCTGTCCTCGCTGTGTAGGACTTGGTACAGTAGACTATTTTGAGCCCCTACTCGTAGCCCCCAACAAAGGCCTTTCCTTACGTGAAGGTGCGCTTGTGCCGTGGGCTTCTTCTAAAATGTTTGCCCGCTATGAACACGCTCTCGCCGCCCTTGGCAAGCGTTGGAAATTCACCCTTGACACCAAACTGGCAGATTTTAGCGAAAAAGCCCTCCTTGCTCTTTTTTATGGGGAAGACGCTAAGGGCAAACCGGCACACAGCTCCCAAGGTTTACGCCGTAATTGGATGGGTGGCAATGTGGCGCTCTCTGCCAAGGGGGATTATAACAGTGATGTTTTTAACAATATAGAAGGCATAGAAGCCCAAGGTGACGTGCCCATTCAAGAAAAACGCTGGACAGGTGTTATGCCGTTGCTTGAGAAGGGCATGCAATATGGCGATGCTTGGAGAGAAACTCTCTCCCGTTTTCGCCAATCCACCGAATGCCCCGAATGTCAAGGAGCTCGTCTGCGCCCAGAAGCCCTCGCCGTGCGAGTGGGCGACATAAATATTAATACTTTTTGCCGTAAATCTGTAGAAAAAGCCATCGATTGGCTGAGTACGCAGGAATTTAGCGGGCGTCATGCCCTCATTGCCGAGCCCTTGCTCAAGGAATTGCGCCACCGCTTGCGCTTTATGCATGATGTGGGTCTGGAATACATCTCCCTTGGGCGTGCCATGTCCACTCTTTCCGGCGGCGAAGCTCAACGCATACGCCTAGCCTCACAACTTGGCTCCGGCCTTGTGGGCGTGACCTATGTACTGGACGAGCCTTCCATTGGCCTACACCCTCGAGATAATGAACGCCTCATTGGTACCTTGCGCTCCCTGCAACAACGAGGAAATACCGTGCTTGTGGTGGAGCATGACGAAGCCACCATTTGCGAAGCCGATACCGTCATCGAACTTGGCCCCGGCTCCGGTGCTTTGGGTGGAGACCTCGTCTTCCTTGGCAGCGTCAACGAACTTATGAAAAAAGCTGACACCCTCACCGCCAAATATTTGCGGGGAGATATGGGCATTGACCTTCCTGACGAACGCCGAGAAGGCAAAGGCGTCATCACTCTCAAGGGCGTCACCACCCACAATCTACAAAATATTGAGTGCCGCATTCCGCTGGGCGTGCTCACTTGTGTCACTGGCGTTTCCGGCTCCGGCAAGTCTTCCCTTGTGGTAGATTCGCTCTATAAGCACCTCGCCCTATCGCAAGGTATTCGGGTAGACCAGCCGGGAACCATTGCCGGCATTAGTGGACATGAAGACATCGAACGTATTGTTTCCATAGACCAAAGCGCCATTGGACGCACGCCTCGCTCTAACCCCGCCACCTATACTAAAATTTTTGACGAAATCCGCAATATTTTTGCCAGCACCGCCGATGCTCGAAAAAGAGGCTATACAGTCAGCCGTTTTAGTTTTAACGTGAAAGGCGGACGCTGTGAAGCCTGTAATGGTGACGGACAAATTCGGGTGGAGATGCACTTCTTACCCGATGTCTATGTGACTTGTGACGTATGCAAGGGCAAGCGATATAATCACGAAACCCTTGAAGTACGCTATAAAGAATTAAATATCGCCGACGTGCTGGATTTATCCGTGCGCCAAGCCCGAAAGTTTTTTGAAAATTATCCTACGCTGGAACGACGCCTTGCCGTACTGGAAGATGTGGGGCTAGAATATATCCGCCTTGGACAACCCGCCACCACTCTTTCCGGCGGGGAAGCCCAACGCATTAAAATATCTCGTGAACTTGGGAAAAAATCCCTGCCGGGCACCATGTATATCTTAGACGAGCCAACCACCGGCCTGCATATGCACGAAGTGGGTAAACTTATAAGTGTATTACATAAATTGGTAGAACGTGGCGCCACCGTGGTGGTCATTGAACACAATACCGATGT
>CAYJHS010000217.1:0-4727 GCA_964369815.1 uncultured Desulfovibrionaceae bacterium | reverse complement strand
TTTGAAGGGGGGTCTGGGGGGAAACTTTTGTTCACAAAAGTTTCCCCCCAGCAAACTCTCCCAAACTCACTCTAAGGAATTACTATGATTACAACACAAGAAGACGTTGCCGCCACCGCACAGCGTATTATAGCCAATCGTCCGGTGCTTGCGCCCATAATTAAAGCTTTTGAGGAGCTTTTTATTGCCCGAGAAAAACTATCAAAATCGCTCATTCCTCTTGTGGAGAAATCGGGTTTATGCCTTCCTGATTTAACGGAAGAATATGCTTCTCATGGACGTGCATTATTATCCGGTATGTCATTACAAGGTTTTGATGCCGTCATTGCGGCCTCTGCTAAGGAGTTGCTTCCTTTGCTTGGTGCACAGGAGTATCTAAAGCCTCATATGGCGCCCTTAGAAAAGTATTATCTTTCTCAAGAGATGGAAGATTTTACAGAGACTCCTGCAGCTTGTCATACACTAGCTGAGGCCTATTTAGCCAACAATGCCATAGTGATAGAAAGTACAGCAAAAGCTCTTAACGTGCCTAGTGAAGCCTTGCTTTTTACCTTTCATTGTATTCTTGCGCCGTGTTTACAGGCACTTGTCATACATTGTGTACCGCAAGTTTCTGTACAGGATGAAGATGAGTTTGACCTAGAGACGGAAAACCCCACTGAAAAGAAAAAGCAACTTCCTCCTTGGGATGCCAATGCTCTTTGGAAAGAGGGATATTGTCCAGTTTGTGCGTCTTTTCCTTCTATTTCTTACCTTGACCGTGCCCTTTTAGATGAAAATAATCAGTTCCTTTCCAGTGGCGGCGGCAAAAAATACTTACACTGTTCTTTGTGCGGTACCAATTGGCAATTTAAGCGAGGTGTATGCCCTGCTTGTAAAGAAGAAGGCCCTGACGTTATTGAAATTTTGAAGGAATCTACAGGCGGTTTTGGAGAACGCATTGATTGGTGCACCAAGTGTAAGAGTTACTGCCCCAATGTGGACTTGCGGGTCAACGGCAAACGCCCAGACTTTGACATGATGGCACTCGGCATGATGTATCTTGATATGATTGCAGCAGAAAAACAGTTGACGCCACTTACGCCTTCATTTTGGAACACTTTTTAATAGACATTTATATTATTGTCTCAACTCAGCATCAGAAATAGTTTTTTTATGACGCTGTTCACCGATATAGTATAAAAATACTGGCATCAATTACATCGATGCCAATTGTATTTTTATACTATATCGGTGAACAGCTAAACTTTGCATGCCGCAAGGATTATTCATTGCAAACCAAAATGAGCTACCTATGAGGATGTTTCAAAATGCAATTGGTGTCGATAAAATTGACACCAGCATTTTTGCAATGTCCGCATGACGAAAAGGCATTTAATGAGTATTTCCTTAATGACGCTGTACGCCGCTAATAGGCGTCACCACTTGCATATCCTTAAGGCTCAAAGTACGTGAGCGAAAGTTAAAAAGCCCTTCTAGTACCGCTGTTATTTCTCCCTGCATCCGTACCAAGAAATTGGCTTGTTCTCCAGTAACTGTTACACTGCTTGAGCCCTTAGACCAGCGTACAGGTCCACCACGCCCAGACATTAAATCAAAGTTTGCAGAAAAAGTAGGGATATTTGCACGAGGTGCGTAGCGCTTTGTGTCTATCCGTGTGTAATGCTTTTTTTCAATAGCTAAGGCTAAAGTATCTACAAGAGCGTGTAAGTGTTTACTACCTGCTGTTCCAACAGCTTGCCGCACCATAAATTCAGTAGAGTCAACTCTATCGGTCAAAATCTTAGAGTCAAAAAACTGTACTGGCTGCCCACTGTTGTCTAAACGAGAGTGAAGCGTCGCGTGGAAATTTAAATTTTCTGTACGTAAAGGACTTTGAAAGAGGTGATTAAGAAATTCCCAGTGATTTACATGGAGGTTAAAGTCTCCATCAATCCACGGCCAGCGTCGTTTTACTCTTGGCAATGCATAGGCAAAAGCAAGATTAGCATCACTATAAAGCCCAGGAAAATCAACTACAAAGTCTTCCAGTCGTGCCTGAAACATTCGGGCACCTTCATTATAGCCCCCTACAAACCATTGACTGCTAACTGTCCCTACTCCCTTATTAAAAATATTACCAAAGCGTAAAAAAAGCTGCCCTACGAGGCCATGTGGCATACCATCAGAAGTAAAATCTGATTGAAAATGTTCTTCTGCCACAGAAGATACTTGAGTTGACGGTGTAATCATACCAGCAGGTAAAGTATCTGCACGTACCGAATTACCATTGAAGGTAAAAAATACGTCCTTCATTTCCCCATTTGGCAAGCGTAATAAAGGACTTTCCGTTTTAATTCGGAAATAAAACATGTCATTTTCTTCAGAAGGCCTCGGGAGCGGCGCAAGCTCGGTTTTCGGAAAAGGATTCGTACTTGCTTTTTGGGCAGCACTTTTTGCCTTTGGGGCAATAGGCGCACCACCGAGCATGCTTTGAGCAAAAGTTTTATAATTTATCTCTGCCATAGACAAAAGTACATTTTTAGTAAACCTTTCTGAACTCTTAGCAAGAATACCCTTATCGTAAGGGCTCGCATAATAGCCGGGCAAATGGCTGCGAGGTAAAATTTCAGATAAAGGCTTTGCCCACCAAAAAAGTAAATCACCTCCATGTGATATGTACACATTAGAAGTCACGCTCCCCCCAATGGGAACAGCGTCCGTGTTGATTCCCAAAGCTTTGGCTACTGTCTGTAAATCATCAATGGAGGCACTAAAGTCTGCCCCAAAACCTTTTGTACTTGAAAACCCAAAACTTCCAGCAGCTTTGATGGTTTTTTCGTCAGCGGGACTGCGCAAATCAAAATCTCGTACAATAAAGGTGTTCCCATCCCAAAAAACTTGGCCGGACACAATGGAAGGCTTTATTTTCGTTTGTTCTTGCGCAAGAGTGAGCCCAAAACGACTCACAAAACGGGCCTGAGCAGGATTTTCTGCATTGGGCGGCCATGTTGGTACATGCGCTAAGATTCGCATACGCGACCAGATAGATTCAATACCTGAAGAAAAATGCTGTGAAATTAGAGAATCTGCCAGCTGCCATCGAACATCCATACTTCCTTTATCATAATCAATACTTGCATAGCCAAGAATACGCTCTTTTTCAAAGGTAGTTTGTCCTTCTTTAGAAATATTATCCAGTAATGCAAGTCTTTGCGAAAGCTCTCGAATGGACAGGGTTACATCATCAGGCAAATCCTGCATATCAGGCAAAACCCACTGCGAAGAAATTTTTCTTGCAGCTAAGACTGTGCTCCGTAAAAGTAATTTTTCTGAATTAATTTGACCATGCACATTAGCAGAAAAATTTACAGAACGACTACGTGGCCCAAGTTTAAAATCTACCATTTCCAACTTTGCCACATCAATAGCCAGCCATGAAGGTAAAAAATCAAACAGAGATTGCATGCGCCAATGCGCACGAGGTTTTTGGATTTTATAATTAGGCAAACGAGGCATAATTGGCCCCACTAACGTACCATTTTTAAGAGTAAAAACGACTCGTCCGCTTAAGATATCCTTGGGAGATAACAAATTATTTACAGGCAGTCTTTTCAAAGAAGCATTACCAATCCCCTTGCGAGGAGCAGTCCCAAGAGTATTTTTACGCCGGCCCTGCACAGGTGGTGTAACGGCAGTATGATGTGGTGTCGCTGTTTTTTTTTCTACTACAAATGGAGCGTGCTGCACATCAACCCCATAACTGTTTTCAGGCAAAACAGGCATAGAAACATGAGGAATATTTTTATCGTAAAAAGCTTCAGGAATGAGCCTATTACGCTTAAAACGCCATGAGGCTATTAAACTTTTTGTAAGGCTTTCCCAATCAGGGTGCAAAGTCCCCTGACTTACTCGTAACCATGGGCCATATCTATCATAAATTCTTAAATTTGTAATTTCAATCTTGCCATCCCAAAAACCACGGATGGAAGAAAGATATACCCGTAAACCATAAGGTTTGCCATAATGATTGACTGTAGTTTTGACAAGGCTTGTCATGCTATCCTCACCTAAGGGCGAAGTTAGAAAGACCACTCCACCCATTGTGAGCAAAAAAAGACCTATAAAACACCCAAAAATCCACACAAGCACACGCAAAGGCCACGGCATGCGTTTGGGACGATAGTGCCAATCTACGGCTTGCGCTTGTACATCACTTTGCTCATATTGCACATTTCTTTTAAGAGCTTTTAGTGAATGAACACGATGTGTAGTATACGTATCGTGTTGAGGCGCAGTAAGTACTAAAGTATCGTCTGTATTTTTAAACTGCGGATTTTTTTCCATAAAAATATATAAATCACAAAAGTTAGACAAATAAGTATGCGTTATGTCAGCACCTAAAAAACTATACTAAATATATACCCACATAATATCCTTGTCCAGTAGTTAATGCGTCTTGCCAACACAGTAATTATACCTTATTTATGAAATATGTATCCCTACAAAATGAAGTTAGCCCCATATCCTTTTGGAGTTTATTGTGCAAAATACGCCAAATGCTACACGCCATAAAACCGGTTCTGCCTACTTACCCACTGCCCATGACATCATTGATGAATATGTCGAACAAGGGGTGCTCTTACGCAAGGATTTCTTTGCTCAGCAGACACAAAAACTTGAAAATGCAGGCCATTGTATAGCCGAAGCCATGGCTCGGGGAAATAAAGTTTTACTCTGCGGCAATG
>CAYJHS010000216.1:0-4737 GCA_964369815.1 uncultured Desulfovibrionaceae bacterium | reverse complement strand
TTTCGTACCGTCGTTATGCAGAAACTTTTTTGAAAAAAAGTTTCCCCCAAACCCCCTTCAAAAAACTTTAATAGCGGCAATAGCTAGCATATTAAAGAAAAACATTGCCGCAACGAAGTTTTGAAGGGGTATGGTGCATCAATATTTGATGTACCCGAAAATATAACTTAGGTGTAGCTTTGCTACACCGTAAACAGTTAGATTTTCGTACCGTCGTTATGCAGAAACTTTTTTGAAAAAAAGTTTCCCCCAAACCCCTTTCAAAAAACTTTAATAGCGGCAATAGCTAGCATATTAAAAAAAACATTGCCGCAACGAAGTTTTGTCCAAGTTGATTTTTTAAGTATTAACCGCTTTTGAGTTTTTCTTCCATTTCACTAAAAGTTGGGCGAAAAGCTTGCGGAATGGCACGGCGGCCGTATTCTACAGCAATAAGTGGCGTAGACCCTCGAATGGCTGCCGCCACGGCTTCTTTAATGGCATTATAGTAAAAGTGTTCTTCGTGGGCGTGGTTTTCCAGTTTAGCGCCCATAGGGCCAAAAAAACCATAGCAAAAAAGGATGCCTACGAATGTCCCTACTAAAGCTGCCGCAATATAGTGCCCAAGTACTTCTGGTGGCTCATTAATTTTGCCCATGGCAAGCACAACACCAAGTACGCAAGCCACAATGCCCATGCCGGGCATGGACTCTGCCATATGCGTCACAGAATGCGCCGGAAGCAGCTCTTCTTCGTGCATGGTGTTCATGTCTATATTCATGAGACTGTCAATGTCTGCAGGGTCGCCCGTAGTAAGATAAACCCGCAAAGTATCACCGATAAAACTCACCGTGCGTTTTGAACGAGATATATTGGGATATTTATTGAAAATGGCGCTGGAGTCAGGATTTTCCACATCGCTTTCAATACTGATGACTCCTTCACGGTGCATCTTAGAAAAAAGCGCATAGAGTAGAGCTAAGGTGTCGGCATATTTGTCTTTGCTTGAGCCTGGGTCTCCAAAGATATGTTTAAAACTGCCTACAATGAGTTTCCAAGTATACTTGGTTTGTGCAGCAAAAAAAGCTCCCCAGCACGCACCAAGAATAATAATATATTCTGCTGGTTGGAAAAGAATAAGGAAGTCACCTTTGGCCATGGCATAACCTGCCACCACACTTCCGATTACTATAAGTAAGCCAATTATAATATACATAAGCCCTACTGGTTAAAATACGCTTTTACATTTAAAAAATATATCGAAAAAAAAAGAAAAAACTTTAGGCAACCATCACAAATAATATTCACTGTTTATCCAGTTGTAAAGGGTAATATAATGGTAATGCATAATTAGCTCCCAAGCGATGATGGATGTGTACGTTTTGGTTGAAAAAGGGCTGGACAGGAAACATATGCTGTCCATGTAAAGGGCACGGACATGGGTGGCTGAAAACTACTTGCAACGGCAGTTACTCACTTGTATACTTATTCCACAGTATTTTTTCATGAAACATTGTGAGTAGGGGTATATTACACTAAAGAAACTATATTAAAGAACGTTTAACAATTTTTGAGAGTTTATATTATGACTGATAGCCAGTGTATACAGCATTTATCAAAATTTTCTATGCGGAAAGCTCAAATTTATTTTATTATTATCGTATGTTGCTTGTTTGTTGTGCCACAGAAGTCTCTGAGCAATCCCCTGATTAAAGCCGTTGGAAAGGGTGATTTTGTAAAAGTTAAATCACTATTGGCCGAAGGTATGCCTGTTGATAGTACCGACTTTACAAAAAGCACTGCCTTGATGGAGGCTTCAAGCAAAGGGGACATAAACATAGGAAAATATCTTTTGGAGCAAGGCGCCAATGTAAATGCACAAGACTTTGCGCTTTTCACACCTTTGTATTATGCCGCATATGAAAACAATGTTGCCATGGTGCGGTTACTTTTAGAAAATGGTGCTAAAGTTGACAGTAGAAGTGACAAAGGAGCCACAGCACTTATAAATTATCCTCACTATGATACAATGAAAATACTCCTAGAGTACGGGGCAGATATAAATGCGTATGATGATGCCAAAATGACACCCCTTATTTCGACAGCTCTCTATGGGGATTCTAAAACGATGAAGTTGCTTTTGGCTAATGGGGCAAATGTTAATGCCCTCAGTAATGAGTTTGGCTCAGCACTGATGGCTCTGGCTATCCGTGCGCACGCTGACGAAAAGGCGAAAATTCTTATAGAAGCCGGAGCAGATTTTAACCTTAAAACCCCTGAAGGATACACAGCGCTTATGAAGGCGGCTATAAGCTCAAACGCTAAGCTTATAAAGTTCTTGCTAGACCAAGGAGCCAATGCCAATAGCGTTTTAGACGTTGAGCAAAAAATTTATATGCGAGTATCCGGCAAAACCGAAGAATTTATCCTCCCCGTCGGTTCCACGGCGCTTATGATTGCAGTGTGCGCTGCGGACATAGCTTCTATAAAAGAGTTTTTGCACTATAAATCCACAGACATAAACATTGCAAACGCCCTTGGTGAGACAGCTTTAAGCTATGCCATAAAACATCACAGAAAAGAGATTGTCGCACTATTAAAAAATGCTGGAGCAAAGGGCAAAGCCAAGCCTCAAACATAGAGACAGCACTAAAAGAATAAATATGACAAAGCTGTAAATAGCAAAATTAAATATGCACAAGTCTCATACAGATTACTTTTTCAGTATGGCGCTTACCGGACATCTTTCTACGCATAGGCCGCAGTGCATGCAGTAAGCTTGTGTAATGATGTATCGTTTTTCTGCAATATCAATACACTTTTGTGGGCACACTTTCACGCACACCCCACAGGCGGTACAGACATTACTTATATAGTATCCCTTGCGTGGTACTGTGCCAGCCCCCATGGCACCAAAAGTGCGATGTACAAACATATTGGAGAAGTCGCAAAATTCAACACTGGCACTTTCAATGCAGAAAACATCTAAAATATTTTGGGAGCTGTGCGGATATATGAAGTTCATGAAAGTGTTTTCTGTAAAAATTTTTTCAAGCAACTTTTTGTCACTGCCCAAATGTATGACAAGGGCATTTAAGCGTAAACTTTGGAATTCTCCATTCATGAGCAAAATAGCAACATAGCGTGTGGCCATAAGCTCTTTATAAAACTCCTTGCCCCTAGCGGTACAAAAAAACAACATATTATCCTTTAAGATCATAATATCTATGGTGCGTACCTGTGGCCTGCCATATGCGTCCACGGTAGCCATACAAGCTCTATTTGTTTTCCTAAGTAATGTAAGATAGTCGTCTTTCATGTTAAAGTTTCCTCACTGTTAAGCTTATCAAATGTATAAAGTCCCTCTTCGCTAAAAGGTCTACCTCTGCGCTTTTGAGAGCATGTACAAAGGCCGATGTCTTGCTATAAGGGCATGGCAATCTTTTTCATTTTGAAAGCTTTGCACAATTATTTTCAAATATAATTTTGCTACTAAAATATAAAAAATTGCTCCACGGTAAAATACAGTGTGCTAATACTTTATTTTGCCCATTAAAAAACGAATTGAGCAGTTTTTTAAGAAAAAAACAGCAAAAATACGCTTCATTTGCCTTATTTCATAAAAATTTGATAATTGAAAGGCTCTTAGTAGTTTGTTTGAAAAGAAAAGATGAAACCTTTGCGCAATGTATTGTGCAGGGTGTCATGAGGCTTTGGCGTCAGCCCATGCGCTCAGCGTCATGGGCAGTGGTGGCTTTATATTGGTACCTTTAGGTTATACCGAAGTAAAAGGTGACAGAACATTGTTTTGGGTGTTGGGTTGGCAACAGCCAAGTATTTTTATTTCATAAAGATAAGAAGGAAGGTCATAAAAAGCACTTGCAATATGCTTTTTATTTATGGCGCTTTAGTCAATGGCTTCTAGGGCAAATTCTACAGCACACTGTCCTATGGGTAGGTCAAAAGGAATGACAATGACGGGCACTGTGGCGGCGGTTTCGTGAAGAACGTCTTGGTCAAGGCCATAAATCATGGTTGGTGTAGATCCGTGATACATTAGGCCTTTTTCGGAAAGGCGGCGACGTACATCTCCTGAAAGAATATTAATAAATTCTCCCACGGTACCTTTTGCGTCTTCGTCCATATCTTCGATGCAATCACCAAGCATGGCTTTAGCAACGTCCTCAGCGCCTTCACGGGTGACACTTAAGGCAATGCTCCCTTTTTTTCCACTGTCGGTATGAGCACTAACAATACCTGTCAGTTCGTAGATATTGGCATGAGTGTTCTTAATATAAGGTTTACCAGGCGTGACGGTAATTTGCGCCATGCTCGCAAATACAAAGGCGGTAGCCTCTATGAAAGCTTGAACCACTTCTGTAGTTTTCATAAACCTTTTCTCCACTATCCTTAGGCTAGGATATTGTTCAATTAGTAAAGTCTAATTGTTTGTTCTTTATAAAAGTATCGACAAGACCAAAAACCTGCTCATTGCCACAGAAATTTTGTTGAGAAATATTCCGTCCGTAGTATGTTAAATTTTCTTCAAAATTTTGCAAGAGATTTTTATGCAGATGTAGCATATTAGCTTGCATTCCATACCCTAAGCGTTCGATATATAAGGCGTTAAAACGTTGTTCGACCATTGCCATAATGGGTAGGGTAAGTACGGGCTTACCAAGGTACAAAGATTCTGTCATAAGAGTATGTCCGCCGCCTTGAATAACATAAGAACAACCTTCAAGGAGTTCTAAAAAA
>CAYJHS010000215.1:0-4763 GCA_964369815.1 uncultured Desulfovibrionaceae bacterium | reverse complement strand
GAAAGCACTATACATACCAAGGAAATACCAGAGATAATAAAACCAAAAATCAAAAACAGTGCCGGATTAATGCTAACAGCTAAATCTGGATTATTGGCGGTAATATTCATGAGGCTGGAAATAAGATAAAAAGAACCGGCTTTAATGGGGTCGGTAGCAAAGGAAAGCAAAATCATCATGACACTGCCCACCATCATAAAGGTGACGTATTTATCTCCTTTTTTGTATCCAGCACTTTCAAAGAGAACATAAAGTGTAGGCCACATGAGAAATACGGCGGCTACTTGCTCTATAAGTCCTACTAGATAGCAAGTCAGCAAAGATACCGTCGTTAGCGTCCAAGGACGGCCCTTAACTATGGGGCGAGTCATAAGCCAGCGTGCCAAATATTCAGAAATATTACTATGCACCAAGGCGCCGCAAAAGACCATGAGGAAGAAGATATATACGGTCATGGGATTGCCCATAAACTGCACAAGCACTTGATTCATGGTGCCATAATCACTAAGCCCAAGCAGTAAAATACCAAGTAGGCCGGGCCAATAGGTATCTACAGCGCTCCATAAATATACAATGCCCAAAAAAAGCGTTAGCACAAACATGCCCGTAGGAGATATAGATAGCAACACTTCGCCGTCCACTAAGGGAAAACCTAAATCAAGCAGACGTTGGCTTTTTTCTACCATAAGAGTGGGAGAAGGGATGTATCTTCCAAAGAGCATTAATGAAAGCCCAAAGACTGTGTGAAAAATTGCCCAAAGGTCAATTTTCTTGACTCGGTGTGTTTCGATAGTTTGTGACATATACCCTCACTAGGCTAAAAGTGGACAGTTTCATTGCCTTCGCATGATTTTCGTATATGTCTTCACATTCTTGTTGTCTGTCTTTCAAAAGACATTAGAGGTTTTTTTTGATATTTTTTTAACAAGTACACAAAAAAAGAAGGCTCTGGCGTAATAAAACACCAAAGCCAAAACATAACTCGCTTATTTTATAATAAAAATTAACAAAATAAAATTAGCACAAGCAAAGACTATGTAACTCTTGCCTCTAACTTAGTAAAAAACTCGTCTAAGTCTCGCCACCTTATAAAAATATTGTAAAATGCTGGCGTCAATTTCATCGACACCAATTGCATTTTACAACATTTTTATAGGTGGCTTAATTTATATTACAAAACACAATTCCTACACTATTCACGCCTAAGTTTGTGCTGGTACTGTAAAAAAATATCATTGGCATCGATGTAATTGATGCCAGTATTTTTATACAGTACCAGCACAAACGAAAACAAGCACACAAAAAAACTCTTTACTAGCCGACTCTATAAAAGCTTACCATCCTTTTCCTGCATAAACAACATGCCTACAAAGGCAAGGGTGCAAGAAATAAGATAGAGCCAACATACAGAGCTAAACATCTCTGCCGTGAGCGTACCTGTGTATCCTGCGCTATCGAGCAAAGCACCGATGAGCGGTTGAAAAACAGCAGCACCAAACATGCTAAAGGAATATAAAAGTCCGTTGGCGGTGCTGGCAATGTTCTTAGGGAACAGTTCACGAGTGGCTGCCATGTATAATCCGGCCGGCGCCGTCAATATAATGGATAAAACTATACCCCATACAAAGATTTCTGTGCCGCTAAAACTGCCATTTTTAGCAAAAAGATAAACAATCGCTGCCAAAAGAGCGGCATTAGCAACAATAACTACGCTTTTGCGGGAAGGAATTTTTGCCGCAATGCTCGCAAAAAGAATGGGGGTAATAATGGTAATGCCGGCGGCGGTGCTTAGCAACGAGCTCATTTCAGTACGACTTAAGCCTGCCACATTGGTATAGTACAGCCCCGCCCAAAGCCCCACAAAACTAAAGAGTATGGCGGCATTGACGGTAAATGCTAGAGTCAATAGCCAAAAATTTCTTTTGGCTAAAACTATTTTTACCGATTGCCAGACGGGGATGGAAGGCACACTTTCCTTACTTTGCGTTTCTCTCTTTTGTGGGGAGTCCTTAAACAAAAGCCATACTATTATTGTAGTTACAAGAGTAATGACACATAGCCCTTGCGTAGATAGGCGCCAGCCAAAATTTTCTACAAAATAGGACAAAGGAGCGCCGGCAAGCGCAGAAGCTATGCCTACGGCGGCAGCTAGTACTGTGGAAACAATAACCATATAAGTCTTTTGCTCAAACCAACTAGCAAGAGCTTTATAAGCTGGCATTAGAATAAGCGAACAGCCAACCCCTACGCTGAGCCTTCCCAAAAAGGCCACGGTACCACTGCCGGCAATGGCAAAAAGAAAAGTGCCAAGGGTGGTTAAGGCCAAAGCCGCCGCCATAAGCGTGCGTGGGGAAGTCTTATCGGACAAAATTCCGCTGGGAATTTGCAACACCGCATAAGGATAAAAATACGCAGAAGCCATAAGACCCATAAAAGCCGCATTGACTTTTAAATCAAGCATGATGGCGTCAGCCATAACTGCGGGGCTCATACGGTGAAAGATAACAATGGTGTAGGCTAAAATAGTAATGCCCAAAATAGCCCAGCGATAGGGATGACGATTCATAATGACTCCAACATTAAATTGTTCCCCTTTTGCGTATTTGTAGCTATTAATGATTCTAAACTTACAAAAGGGGAACACAAGGGGGTGGGTTACATAACAAGCACAGACTTTACATTCTTATGTGCTTCTTTAAAGGCTTTTTGGATATCCGTAAAGTCATAATACGTGACCATTTTATCAAAGGGGAAGAGACCTTTTTTGTAATAATCAAGTAAAGCAGGGATGAACACTTGTGGTACAGAGTCGCCTTCCACAACGCCAAGTAAAGATTTTGCTTCGCCCATAAGTTCTTCTTGCACGTTGAAGGTGATGTCGCCCGTGGCACCAAGAACCACAGTCACGCCGGCAAATTTAGTGCAATTAATGGCTTTGCGCACAGATTCGCCTCTGCCTGTGGTGTCGATGCTGTAGTGGACGCCGCCTTTGACAATGTCTTTAATGGCCTTGGCACTGTCTTCTACTTCTAGGATGTTAATGCAGTGGGTTGCGCCCACATTTTTGCAAAATTCTAGTTTAGTGGGATTGACGTCCAAGGCAATGATGGTAGTACAGCCAGCTATTTTTGCCGCCATAAGAGCACTTATACCCACAGTGCCACAGCCAAAAATGGCAATACTTGAACCGGCTTTTGGTTTTAATCGGTTAAGCACTGCACCGGCTCCCGTTTGAATGCCACAACCAAGGGGCGCAATAAGACCCAAATCAATATCTTTATCGGCCTTAAAAATATTGCGAGTATCAAGCACGGCATAGGTGGAAAAGCCCGCTTGCCCAAACATGCTGTACACGGTGGCTCCGTTTTTGGAGAGCACAGTGCTGCCATCGTTGGTGGTGCCACCAAAGTTTAAGGTATTGAAGTTTTCACAAGCATAGGGGTGCCCTTCATAGCAGTTTTCGCAGTGGCCACAGCTGGCATAACTTGCACCCACATGGTCACCAACGGCAAAATCCATAACGCCAGGCCCTACCGCCTCTACTACGCCACTGGTTTCATGCCCAAGCACAATGGGCATGGGGCTTGGGATGATGCCACGGCGCACAGCCTCATCGGTATGACACACGCCGCAAGCATGTACCTTGATACGCACTTGCCCAAAACCGGGCTCACGCAATTCTAATTCTTCTAAGGAAAATTCACCATTGACAGCATTGGTTACAGCAGAAGTTACTTTCATAGATGTCTCCATTAAAATCTTTTACTTGTTTGTACGCTGATCCACTTTTCGGTAGTGAATTTTTCCAATACCCATTTTCCATTAAATTTGCCCATACCGGATTCTTTACTTCCACCAAAGAGTACGTGTGGTTCATCATTGATGGACTGGTCATTGACATGAACCATGCCGGATTCAATGCGTTTTGCTACTTGTAAGCCATGATAGAGGTTCGTGGTGAAGACAGAACCGCTCAAGCCATAATTGGTGTCATTGGCCATGGCAATGGCTTCGTCTTCGCTCTTGGCGCGAATGAGGCAACACACAGGACCAAACACTTCGTTTTTAGCGGCGGGCATATCGTTGGTGGCTTCAGTGAAAATCCAAGGGTACATGATATTGCCTTCAGTGCGTCCTTCAAGTGCCACCTTGGCACCGGCGGCTTTTGTTTCTGCCACAAGTTTTTCTACGCTTTGTACTTGCTTAGTATTAATCATGGGTCCCACAAAGGTTTTTGGGTCGGCGGGGTCACCGGCAGGCAGGTGCTTAGTTTTTTCTACAAAGAGTTTTACAAAATTGTCATAGACAGTATCGGCAATAATAATGCGATTTAAGGCCATGCAGACTTGCCCTTGATTGAAGAAAGCCCCAAAAACAGCAGCGCTGGCGGCGTCTTCAAGATTAGCATCTTCTAAAACGAGCATAGCATTATTACCACCAAGTTCTAATGAACAATCTTTCACCTTACCACCGGCCACAGCGCCAATATGCTTGCCCACTTCGGTAGAGCCGGTAAAAGATACCAAGGCGGCTGCAGGGTGCTCCACAATGGCGTCACCAATTTCTGCACCGCTACCTGCAACAACACTAAGCAAGCCCTTAGGCATACCGGCTTTGTCAAAAAAATCTGCAATCAGGAAGGCAGAACCTGGGGTGTCCGTGGCAGGCTTAAGCACTACGGCATTGCCTGTGGCTATGGCCGGAATCACCGATCGCATGGCAAGCACGAGGGGTACATTCCAAGGAGCAATAACGGCAATGAC
>CAYJHS010000214.1:0-4765 GCA_964369815.1 uncultured Desulfovibrionaceae bacterium | reverse complement strand
ACCTTGAGCAGCGTCCACAAGAGCTTGTGACAATGCTAAAGCTTCATCAGCAGTGTTATCATTGCCGTTCGCATCTTGAATATTCGTCAAAGCATGCTCAGTGTAGTCGCTAGCGGTCAACCCAAGGTTGCCAGCCAATATGGAGAGGTCTTCTATGTTACCGTCACCGATAAGCAAGTCTTCGCCACCTTGACCGAAAGCAATGTCGTCACCAGCACCAGTGATAATAATATCAGCATCATTGGCGTCAACATGGGCACCATTAACAATGGCGGTTTCCACAGTCGCAAACCACTCTGGGTTTTCAGCCACATACTTCATGGCTTCGTAGTTACTTGGAGTATATCCAGCAACACCAATCTTTTTGGCAACCTCTCCAACAATATCAGCTACCGCCATGCCACCAATAACTAAGTCGTTACCGGCTGCAGTATTGGCAAGGTTTGTTTCAGTGGCATCTCCAGAGATATTGCCTGTTTGAGGACTGAACAAACTGCTTGCATCGGTTGTTACGCGAATACTGTCTGCAATACCGCTGAATGAATTATTCAGTGCATTGGTTAAAGTAGAACCTGAACCAAAGCCAACGGCTAACAATTCGCCATTCGAACCAAGAGCTTCATCTAGCTTTTCAATTGGTGCCGTAGCCACATACGGATAAGTAAATGACTCAGTACTGGTTGAAGCAGTACCTAACGAGCCATCATCTTTCACATATTGTGCTTTAAGGTATACCTTGCCATTGCCAGCATCAACAAGGGTAAGTTTGTACGGTCCTACAGCACCTCTATTTTCAATGTCGCTACCGTTAAAAGCACGTTCTTCTTCATATGCCATATAGGTACCATATTGAATCCAACTATCTCCAACCTCTTTTCCAACAACATTGAATTCAATATCATAATCCCAATATGCATCCGAAGTACCAAGCAAACCAGCAGTATTTTTTTCTATTGCACCATTAGCAATGTTATCAGCTATATCTTCAAAGGTAAAATGATATTGAGGTTCAGTAAAGCCACCACTATTAGGCTTACCATCAGTGATGAAGAACACCTTATTATTTTCTGTCCCATTAGGATCTACTGTATTTAACCATGTAGCAGATTCTTTGATAGCAACATCATAATCGGTACCGCCAGTTGCTCTAATGCTTTCATTTCCACTAACATTTACACCATCATTATCAATTATAATACTACTTTGAAGATTTGCTATAATGGCATTAGCAGCAGCAGCTTCATTTTGGGCTTCATTTAGACTTGGGTTATTAGTATAAATGACTGTTCCAGCTGCATTTTTAATCTCACCATCTGCTATGCTAAAAGAAGATGGGTAAGCACTGCTATTAAATGGCACAATCTGTAACGTAATCTCGCCACCAAATTCACCCTGATTTGCATGGTCATACAATACTTCACCAAGGAATTTCTCCAAAGAGTTTTGTACTGTTGTATTCAGCATACCACTTGTACCAGAACTATTTGCCATAGAGCCAGAGATATCCAACATGATGGACACATTGTAATCAAGCCCAGGAGTAATAGTACCGGATGTGCCGGCAAGCCCCACAAGGTTATTATCCACTGGTGGGATATAATCCCAATCAGCCTTTACGTTTGCTGTGGTGCTATCACCGTCAGCATCGGTAATGGTGATTTGTTGTCCTATACCATCTAAAGCCTTGGGAAGTGTTACCACCCAGTCATCACCACCGCCATTGGTAAGCTTAATAGTACCAAAGGTTAGGACGGTGTTGCCGTGACTATCTGTTGTAGCACCTGCACCTGTCCAAGATGAACCATTCCAAGTGGCTGTTGTGCCATTGAGGGTGATGGTTGCACCATTGTTAAAGTCTGCACCAAAGTCAAGGGTTACAAAGCCTTGAGCCGTAGCAGCATCCTCTGTTGCAGGAGCAATAGTGGTGTTGTCAGTAGCTTCTGGCGCATCGTCATGAATCTTCACATCCACATCAGTCGATACAGTGCCTTCAGATGTTTCTACAGTCACGCTAAAGCTATCGCCTGGATCCACTAAGTCATCGGCAGTAGCCTTATCATGAGTAATGGCATCGCTAAGAGTATAAGTATACTCAAGGTCAACGCCCTTACCAGCGCCCTTATCTACAAGGACAAAGCCTGTAAGAGTGCCAAGGCCTGTATCTATGCTTGTTTGTCCACTCTTAAGCGTACCATCTGCGTTGAAGGTAAGCTCTTTACCAGCAATAGTTACCGTAATATCATTGAGATTATCAACAGTGGTAATATTGATAACACCCTTATCTGCTTCAATACTTGTGGCAGCAAGTGTGCCTTCTGGTAAGCCACTTTCGTCAACACTCAAAGGATTGGTAATTGCCAATGGTTCTGGGAAGCCAATTTCTGTGCCTGTTACGACAATTGTTTCCTTGGCTACGTCACCATCAGTATCTGTGGCTTTCACATCAAAAGATACATCACCAGTGAAACCTCTTAGTTGTTCATACGTCCATTCTCCATTACTTCCTAAGGTGAAAGTAAAGTATGGGTCAGATAAATCAAAGACAGTTTCTGCATCATCCAGATATTGTCCTTCAATTCCATAAATCACTGAAGGGTTGCCTTCTACCAACTCAAAAGTAATAAGCTTTTGTTCGCCGTTTATCGTCACGTAGGCTCCATGAGCTACTGTACCGTTGTACGGAGTAGGATCTACTTCTAAATTGATGGTTTGGTCAGCACCTTCCACGTCAAGCTTGCCTTCAAGAACGCTTGAAGCTGTACCGCCTGTAACAACACCTGCGGGCACATCGTACTTACCTTGAGCATTCATATCTGCATAGATATCGCCTGCAATATTTACTTTCGTAATGGTTACATCATCATCATGAATGGTCACGGTGATTTTGCCTGTGTCTCGGTCAGCAGCTGAAGTGTCAGAATCGCTATCTGTCACAGTCACGGTAAACTCATCTGTGAGTGTTTCATCATCAGAGTTTGCGGCGCCGCCAATGTTTGAACCATGTTCACGCGCACCGTCTTGCTCATAAGTATAGGAGAATTCTTGCGAACGAACATCATACATAATGTCCGTTATTTCACCATGCTCACCATCAATACTTACGCGAACGCCATTGTTGTCTACTATGTAACCCCTACTATCTACTGAATAGTTAGCAACACCTATACTAGTGACGTCAATTGTTAAACTGTTACTGCCATTGGTTATGGTAACAGAGGTTGTACCGTCACCAAGGGTAATGCGGAAGCTTCCAGTATCAATATGTGCTGTACCTGCAATTGCGTCACTAGAACCAGCACGAATATCAGTTGGATCGTCGTAGGTGTTCATAGCATTTGGCTCAACAGAGATTGTTGGCGCATCATTAGCGTCAATGTGTACATTCAGCTTCACGCTATCAGTGTCACCGTCAGCATCTGTGATTACTAAGTCAAAGGAACGATCAGCCGCACCTGTATAGTTATCCACAGACATGAAGGTGTATGCACCAGACTCGCTTAACGTAAAGGTACCTACATTAGCAATAACGAAAACGTACACACCATTACTTAATGTGCCTTCTACACCACCAAGGGTAACAGCGGCATTTGTAGCTGCACCATCAGCACCGAAGTCAAGATTCATATTAAGGTCGCCAGAAATCTGCAAGCCTTCTTCTGCATCTTTAAGGTTAAAGACTGCTGATGTGTCTGCACCTAAATCGGTAGTGATTGTTGGACCATCGTCAAGGATGTTCACACCAACAAACACATCAAAGGTATTTTCGTCGCCATCTTTCAATACAAGCTTAAAGTCACCAGCATCAATAGAATCATTATGATCACCTGCAGCATGAGTTAACTTGTTATCAGTTAAGGTAATTACCAAGTAAGTGACAGCATTTTCACCAGAACCTTCTGTACGAGTGCTGAAAGCTAACTCAGACGTATCTGCAGGCAAACTATCAACATCAAATCCGGTTGGAATTGGCCATTCGGCGACTGTTGAACCATCACCAGCAGCTGTACCACCAGTAAGACCGCTTTCGTCCACCACAAAGTCAGTAGACGGAGGCATTGGGGCCTCGGCATCTGTTATGCCTACGTTTACGTCAATGTTATTGCTATCACCGTCAGTGTCTGTAAACTCAACATTGAAGGAATCTGTGGTTCCACCAGTGTTAGCATTGGTGTCTACACTATAAGCACCTGTTACGGTGTTCAGAGTTACTGTACCCCAAGCAAAGTTATACACTGTTTCATTGGCGTTAGCACCGGCAACGGAGCCATCAGCATCAGTAATGGCATATGTGCCACCCACTTTGTCAGCACCAGTGAAGTTATCTGCAAAGGTCAAGTTAGCATTAGCTGCTGAGCCTGCACCTTCGGTAAAGCTAAGGCCTGCTTCTGCGTTGGTTGTTACACCATCGTCAGTTACAGTGATGCTTACACCTTGGTTCGGGAAGGCGTTACCTTCGCCGTCTGACAAGGTTAAGCTTAAGTCAAAGTCGTGGCTTAGACCATCGGTAGTTTGGTTAGAGTCACCACTTAAGGTCACTGTAAAGCCAGTTACTTTGCCTTCGTTATTTGTCACTGCAGTGATTGTACCAATTTCAGTACCATCTTCACCACGAAGCTTGCCATCAGCAGGTAAACCAGCAGTTATGTTAAAGCCAGCAGGAGCGGACCAAGTCTGAGTTAAAGCAGTTGCATCTGGGTTTGTGCCACTTGCAAGGTTTTCTTCATCTAAGGTTACGTTCGTTACTGTTAAGGTTGGGCCTGTTGCA
>CAYJHS010000213.1:0-4807 GCA_964369815.1 uncultured Desulfovibrionaceae bacterium | reverse complement strand
TAACTTAAAAGAGGTGTTACCTATATGCTCCCTATGCCCGCAAATTTGCCTTATCCTTCTATTACTGCCAATACAGAAATTGTCCTCAAAAAACGCTACTCCCAACATAACCTTGACAGTGACACTGTAGAAGACGCTCGTGACCTTTTCTGGCGTGTAGCCAGCTCCATTGCCGTAGAAGAAAAAAAATACAAAAAATCTTCCTATAGCACCGAAGCTCTGGCCTTAGAATTTTACCAAATGATGACCGAATGGAAGTTTTTACCAAACTCCCCTACGCTCATGAATGCCGGAACTACCCTAGTACAGCTCTCAGCATGCTTCGTATTACCAGTAGGCGACTCCATTGAAGAAATTTTTGACGCTGTAAAATACGCTGCCATGATTCATAAATCCGGTGGCGGTACAGGCTTTTCCTTTACCCGTATTCGCCCTCAACAAAGCCGTGTGGGTTCCACCGGTGGTGTAGCTTCCGGCCCTGTATCTTTCTTGCGTATTTTCAACACTGCCACCGAGCAAATAAAACAAGGCGGCACTCGACGTGGCGCCAATATGGGCATCTTACGCATTGATCACCCCGACATCTTAGCCTTTATTCAAGCCAAGGAAGAAGAAGGTGAATTTAATAATTTCAACTTATCCGTAGGCATTACAGAAGCCTTTATGCACGCAGTAGAAAAAGGCGCCGACTATCCCTTGCTTAATCCACATAATGGAGAAGTGCAAAGCTATCTCAACGCCAGAGAGGTCTTTGACCTGCTTGTGAAAAAAGCCTGGCAATCCGGCGACCCCGGCATTGTCTTTTTAGATCGCATTAACAGAGACAACCCTACCCCCGACCAAGGGGAAATCGAATCTACCAACCCTTGCGGCGAGCAGCCCCTGCTCCCCTATGAAGCCTGCAATCTTGGCTCCATAAACTTAGCTAAATTTGTCACCTGCTCCGCCAGCACAGCACAAGAAGCCGAAAAATGCATCAATTGGAAAGAGTTTGCCCGCATTATTCACCTTGGGGTACGCTTTTTGGACAACGTCATTGACGCTTCTCGTTTCCCGCTGGAACGCATTACAGAAAAAGTGCAACTAAACCGCAAAATTGGTCTTGGCGTTATGGGCTTTGCCGATATGCTCTTTGCCCTTGGCATTGCCTATGATTCACAAGCCGGAATTGAAATTGCCGAAAAAGTTATGACTTTTATCGACAGTGAAGGGCATAAAGCCTCAGCACAACTTGCCGAAGAAAGAGGCGCTTTCCCAGCCTATAAAACCTCCACTTTCGCCACCGCCACACCACCCAAAGGCCCCTACCGCAATGCTACCATCACCACCATTGCCCCCACAGGAACCTTGTCCATCATTGCCGGTTGCTCATCAGGCGTAGAGCCACTCTTTGCCCTATGCTTTACACGCCACGTGATGGACGGTGAAAAACTTGTGGAAGTAAACCCCTATTTTGAAAAAGTACTAGAAACAGCAGGATTACACAGTGCAGAATTTATGGAGGCTGTCCTTGAAAGAGGCTCCATCAGACAAATGGAGTTTTTACCAGAAGACATGCGCCGTGTCTTTGTCACAGCCATGGACATTGCCCCCGAATGGCACCTAAAGATGCAAGCAGCCTTCCAACGCCACACCGACAATGCCGTGTCTAAAACCGTGAACCTTCCCAACGAAGCCACCGAACAAGACATTTATGACATCTACTGCCTAGCATTTTCCGAAGGATGTAAGGGCGTTACTGTGTACCGTGACGGCTGTAAAGCCGTACAAGTGCTCTATACCGGAAAGAAAAAAGCTGAAGCCACCGAAACAACCCCCTGTGCCGAAGACGCCCATATGGGCAACGTACGCCGTCGCCCCGATGTAGTACAAGGCTTTACCCAAAAAGTACAAACCGGCCTTGGGGGCATGTACCTTACAGTCAATGAAGTGGACGGTAAACCCTTTGAAGTCTTTGCCACCATTGGAAAATCCGGTCGCTCCATCACCGCCAAAGCCGAAGCCATTGGGCGCCTCGTATCTCTAGCCTTGCGCTCCGGCGTAAGCGTACGAGACGTGGTGAGCCAAATTAAAGGTATTGGAGGTGAACATCCCGTATTCCGAGGCAAAGGACTACTCCTCTCCATTCCCGACGCCATAGCCTGGGTACTGGAAAACCGCTACCTGCAAGGCACAAAACCCGTAGATATGCACACCGCCCCCCTACAACAAGACCAATGCCCAGAATGCGGCGGCGAACTCACCTTCCAAGAAGGTTGCCATATCTGCCACTCCTGCTCATTTACCAAGTGCGGTGGATAGATATTTTTTTGAGGGATTTTTTTGGGGGAAACTTTTTTCAAAAAAAGTTTCCCCCAAGCCCCCTTCAAAAAACTTTCAATGCGACGACATTATCTCGTTGAAAAAAATTTCTTGCCGCAACGAAATATGTAGAAAGAATTCCCCCCTCGTCCCCCCCCCGTCCTTACAACCACACCTACTGTCTTTTTGCTGCAAAAGCGTGACTGTTTGTTTTTTGTGGAATTTCTTTAAATTTTCAGATTTTTTGCGCACTTCCTTGTGTGCGTAAAAAAGATAAATTTTGGAGAAAAAACGCAAAAGTGCAACAAAGAACTTTTCACCTATCTTCTCAAAAAATGAAAAAAATGTCGTCGCAATGAAAGTTCTTAAGGGGGAGCTATTTTAAAGAAAGGCGGGAAACCTTTGCTCACAAAAGTTTCCCGCCAATGAAAGAATATCTAATTAGATATAGAAAATAAAGGTCATGATGGCGAAAAGCGGCACAAGAATACCGAAGGACCAAGCCATATATCCAAAGAAGGAAGGCATGGCTACGCCTTGATCTTCAGCAATGGAGCGCACCATAAAGTTTGGTGCATTACCAATGTAGCTGTTAGCGCCCATAAACACCGCACCGGCAGAAATGGCGGTAAGGGTCATGGCAAGGTCGCCCATGAGCGTTGTAGCATTGCCGCCGGCGGTATTGAAGAACACCACATAGGTGGGAGCATTATCAAGGAAGCTTGAGAGCATACCCGTAAGCCAGAAATACATATAGTTTACGGGCTGACCATCGGCGCTTGTCACCATTTTAATAAGCGGAGCCAGAGCGCCTTGAGTACCGGCTTTTAAGATGGCAATGGCTGGAATCATGGAAACGAAAATCCCGAAGAAGAGCTTGGCTACTTCTTCGATGGGTGCCCAGTTAAAGCCGTTAAGATCACGATTTTCCTTAGTGGTAAACTTTAAGGAAAGACCGGCAATAACCAAGAGCATTACGTCACGCAAGATGTTTTGACCAAGAAGTGGAGTACCATACACATTAATAACTTCGCCCATATTAAAGGCAGGAAGACCGGACATAAGTACGCAGCCAACCAAGGCAGCAAGGAAAATCAAATTGATTTTGCCGTCAAGACCGAGCTTTTCGCCACTATTGGCATTAGGTGGTACTGGGCTGCCTTCTTTTTTGTAGAGCATGGTATCAACCACAAAGTAGATTGCTAGCAGTGCCACAGACAAGAAGACCATTTGTACAAATAATGCGCTGGTTGTCCAGAAGAAGCTGACGCCTTTAAGGTAGCCAAGGAACAAAGGTGGGTCGCCAAGAGGAGTCAAGGAGCCACCGATGTTAGCTACTAGGAAAATGAAAAAGACCACAGAGTGGACCTTATATTTACGATGTTCATTAGCACGAAGGAGTGGACGAATGAGCAACATGGCTGCGCCAGTAGTTCCCATCCAACTGGCAAGAGCGGTACCGATGAGTAAGATGGCAGTGTTCACCATGGGGGTGCCCACCAAGGAGCCTTTTAAGCGCACGCCACCTGCCACGGTAAAAAGTGCAAAAAGTAAGATAAGGAAGGAAATATATTCCAAGAGCATGGTATGTAAAAATTCGTACAAAGCAATGGAAAAACCATATACGATGCAACAAGGAATGAGGAATGCCAAGGCCCAAAACACAGATATTTTTCCAAAGTTATGATGCCAAAAGTGTGGGGCAGCTATGGGAAAAATAGCAATGGATAAAAGCATACAAGCAAAAGGAATGACCCACACGGCAGAAAGCTCTGCACCGGGAATGTGAGCATAATCTCCGGCCGCAAGAGCCATGGTAGGTAATAGTGTTGTAAAACATGCGAAAAGCATGGCAATCATTTTTGTCATAATTTCCTCCGTACAAAAATTTGTTGAATAACTGCTTAATTGTAAGCCGTCGCTTGGGCTTTTGGCAAGTAAATTTTACAAGAAATGTACAGTTTTAGCTGACATAGCGTTTTTCGGTTTTTCACAGAAACCACAACACCCCGAAATAACATACAAACAAAGCCTTGCCTTCAGGCTCTTTTTTTGCCACAACAAGACGTAAAGTTTGGATGGTTCGGCAAACAATATGCCGTTTAAGGCATCCTTTTTATAATTTTTGGCTTTAAAATTTTTTTTAATCGTCTTTACGTTCAAAACTTTGTTGCGGCAAAATATATTGTTAACAATAGCGCAGCTTCGCAATGAAAATTTTTTGAAAGGGGGTCTGGGTGAAAACTTTTGTTCACAAAAGTTTTCGTCCCTACGATATACAAAAATTAATCGCTTAACGGCGACAGCAAAGCTGCGCCTACTCTTAATTTTAGGCGCACCCTTTCAAAACTTTGTTGCGGCAAAATATATTGTTAACAATAGATTGGCTTCGCAATGAAAGTTTTTTGAAAGGGGGTCTGGGGGAAAACTTTTGTTCACAAAAGTTTTCGTCCAGAAAATCCTTCAACAACTAAAATCTTAACACTCGCAAGGAGAACAAATGCCC
>CAYJHS010000212.1:0-4829 GCA_964369815.1 uncultured Desulfovibrionaceae bacterium | reverse complement strand
GGGAACTTTTTTTCAAAAAAGTTCCCCTCCCCCACATAAATCACCATAAACCTCTTACAATTTAACACTGTGCGGTGGCATGCCTTGTTCAAATCCTTCTGAATTTTGCGCCAAGGCTTCTGCCAGTTTTTCTTCCGTAAGAGTCAATTTTTTCTCTAAAAAATCTAAATGTTTTTGTTGTGCTTGCAGTGCTTCATCGAGTTCTTTGAGAAGCTTTTCCTGAAAATACATGCCTTCTTCCAGAAGAGCCAGTCTTTGTTCGAGCTCAGCCATATTTTTTCCCTTGTGTTTTTGGTGTATGCTGGTGTGGCGTTTTTGGCTGTTTTTTCCCCGGTGCTTGCCCAACATTTGGCATAAGGATGCGGTGCTGCTGCAGGCGCTCTGCGTCGGTGCGCGCCACATAGATTTTATTTCCTTGCGTATCAAGACCGGTATAGAACATGGCTGTAGCTATGGTGCCCGGTGTAGGAATAAAGCACTGTACCTGTTGTGGTTTCCAGTGGCGTTCCTTAAGCCATGCTGCCAAATCTTGCATATGTTTAGGGGTACAACCAGGGTAGGCACTCATGAGATAGGGAACCACATATTGTTCGCGTCCAATCTTTCGACAGTGCGCCTGAAAGGCTGATAAAAATTTTTCAAAAACCTGCAAAGGCGGCTTGCGCATGAGTTGCAAAACTTCGCTTTGGCTGTGCTCAGGGGCAATTTTTAGCTGTCCGCCGGTAAATTCTTCGGTATAGGCGTGGATGGCGTGGGCTTCGTGCATGGCAATATCTGCCCGAATGCCACTGGCCACACGTACATGTTTAATACCGGACAATTCTTTAATGCTGCGGAGCAAGCGTACATGCTCCATTTGTGGCGTTGCAAAAAATTTGCATACCGTAGGGTGACAGCAGGAGTAGCGTTTGCAGTCTTTGGAGTTGGTACAGCTGCCTTGCCACATATTTGCCGTGGGGCCGCCCACGTCGGAAATGCTGCCGTGAAAACCTTTTCTCTTGGTCATGTGTGCGGCTTCTTGACGAATAGATGTGGCAGAACGAGAGCTTAGGCGTCGTCCTTGGTGTAAGGCCAAGGAGCAAAATGCACAACCGCCTCCACATCCACGATGTGACGTGATGCTTGTGCGCAGCATTTCTTCTGCTGGAATTGGCGCTGTGTAGCTTGGGTGCGCCGCCCTTTGGAAGGGCAGGGCATAGAGCTTATCCATTTCTTCTTGCGTTAAGGGAACGGCAGGAGGAGCAATAACTAGCTCTCGTGTGCCAAAACGTTGGCGCAAATAAGAATTTTTCTGCGCGTGTACCCCTTGGTGCACGTGAGTTTCCATACTGCGGCTAAGTTGCATTAGCAAGGGAGCATGGGCGACTATTTCCTCATGAGTGGGCAAGTCTTCATAATCAAGGCTATAGTCAAGGTCAGCAATGTTCTGCATCCACGCTGTGCCGTGGATATACTCAAGGGCATGACCAGCGTCACAGTATCTGGCAATGTCAAGGATGGCTCGCTCACCCATACCGTAGACAAGGATATGGGCTTTAGCGTCAAGGAGCAAAGAGCGACGTAGACTGTCACTCCAAAAGTCATAGTGCGTGGTGCGCCTAAGGGAAGCTTCAATGCCTCCTAGCACCAGCGGCAAGCCCGGAAAAGCTCGACGGGCAAGGTTGGCGTAAATAATGCTTGCCCTGTTGGGTCTGGCACCGGCTTCTCCTCCTGCGGTATAGGCATCATCGCGGCGTTTTTTACGAAAGGCAGTGTAATGCGCCAACATGGAATCAAGAGCACCGGCGGTGATACCCGCAAAAAGGCGTGGGCGTCCCATCCTTTCAATTTCCGCCGTATCTTGCCATGCAGGCTGCGCACAAATACCCACCCTATAGCCGTGTTGTATAAGCCAGCGCCCGAGCAAAGCCGTGCCAAAGGCCGGGTGATCCACATAAGCATCGCCCGTAATAAGCAGGATATCTAATTCCTTCCAGCCAAGAGTGTCCATTTCTGCCCGTGACATGGGCAGAAATGTCGGCTGACTAAGGGGAGCTAAATTACGCAAAGCTAGTTTGTATCCTTGGGAGGAATAATAAGCATCTTATTGGCTTCTTTAAATTCCTTATGAGCATCACCTTTTTGAGCCTCATTTTTTTGCATACCCTGCATGTGGTCGGCTTGAAATTTCATCCACTCTTCCAGAGAGATGTGTGTGTCCTTGTCAAGGTCAATCATACCGAATACAGCATCGTTCATTTTAGGATAGGCCACCTTGAACTCTTGTACACTGACTTTTTTATTTTTATCAGTGTCCATGTGTGCGTGTTTTTCTTCAGGGCTTTTTTTATTGCCCTCTTTAGCGGACATGCTCGGCATAGCATTGCTAAGCGTGGGCAGAGAAAGCAAAAGCGCAAGTAAGAGGAATTTTTTCATAAGTTTCTCCATAAAATTGTAAAACGTTATAGATGGTATATATGATATGCAGGCAAGCTTGTAAAGAAGAGGTATGGGCATTATGGGCTTAGGCGCGGCATTACAATTTTAAAAGCTTTGTGAGGGCAAAATATACCTTTTAACAATAAGGCCTTATTACATTGGAAATTTTTTGAGGGAGGGGCGTGGGAGGGAACTCTTGTTCACAAAAATTCCCTCCCCAAGAGGGTATACTTTTATAAAGCTTTTTTAAAGCTTTCGGCGCTGTTGCGAATCACTTTTTCATCCACGCAGAAGGTCAGGCGGAAGTGTCCGGAGCAGCCAAAGCCTGTGCCTGGGACAGCAAGCACTTTTTGCTCAAAAAGACGTTGCACAAAGGCCACGTCATCGCCGCCGGGTGCTTTGGGGAAGAAGTAGAAGGCTCCGCTTGGCATTTGATATTCATAGCCTGCATTTGTGAGCACTTCTGCCATGGCGTCACGGCGAGCTTTATAAATGTTCACATCCACTTGGGAGCCAAGGGCAGCAGCCATGATGTGTTGTCCTACCACTGGTGGATTCACATAGCCAAGGATGCGATTGCACAGGGTCAATGCGCCCATAAGCTCTGCACCTGCACTGCCATTTTCAAAAAGTAGTGGGGAAATAATCACATAGCCCAGTCTTTCTCCGGGCAAGGACAAGTTTTTGGAAAAGGACGACACTGCCACGGCATATTGATACATGGGTAGGAGCGAAGGCACATCCACGCCATCAAAGGCCAGAAAACGGTAGGGTTCATCGGCTAAGAGCCAAATGGGTTTGCCAAATTTTTCTGAGGCACGTTTTAGTACATCCACAACGCCTTGGAGTTGCTCCTTGGTGTAAACGACGCCCGTGGGATTGTTGGGGGAGTTTACAATAAGCACCCGTGTTTTAGCGGAAATGGTGGCTTCAAGGGCTGTCAGGTCGGGAGCAAAGGTGTCTTTTTGTGTAGGCACGGCCTTGAAGGTGGCGCTGTGATTTTCTGCATAAAATCCATACTCTACAAAATAAGGAGCAAAGGAAAGCACTTCTTCTCCTTCATTGAGTACGGAGCGGAAGAAGGCATTAAGGGCGCCGGCAGCGCCGCAGGAAAGCAGAACTTGGTCGGCGGTTATGTTCATGCCTTGTTCTTTGCTTACTTCCTTGGCGAGCATTTCACGTGCCCAAAGGTAGCCGCCGTTGGGCATATAGCCAAAAGAGAAGGGCTCCCCTGCTTTATCAGCAAGAGCAGAAAGCCCCTTAGCCACTGCAGCAGGTGGAGGTAGGTCGGGATTTCCAAGGCTAAAATCATAGACATTGTCGGCACCAAACTCGGCTTTAAGTTGTGCTCCGGCTTCGAACATTTTTCGTATCCAAGAGGCATTTTTCATATATCCTGCGACACGGTTAGATAAAATCGACATGTAAACTCCTTTTTATGACATTTGAGGCATATTGCCATTTTATGAACTCTGGTTTATAAACACACAATACTGCATAGAGGAGAATATCATGCGCTTTTTACCCTTAGCCTTACTTTCCATGCTCTTGCTCACTGCATGTGGAAAAGATTATACACCTCCAGCTCCTGACTTAAAAAGAGAACTGGAAGTTTCGGTGAACTTGAATGATACGCACCGTTGCTCTCGCATTTCACCGGAAATTGAAATTGAATCTCCTCCAGCCGGCACCGTCAGTTTTGATGTAGTGCTGGAAGATACCACAAGACCCGGTACTATGCACGGCGGCGGAAGCTTTGATTATGACGGCGAACGTACTGCTGTTATTCCCGAAGGTGCTCTCACTCGTTACTACACAGGGCCATGCCCTCCGGCGGCGGACAATGGGCGCATCTATCAATATGTCGTAAAGGCCCTTGACGTCAATAAGCGATTGCTTGGAGTGGGCACTTACGCCTTTGAGCAAGAATAGTTTTAATTTTCTGTATGGTGATGACAAAAGGGAAAAACATATCTTTTTCCCTTTTTCTTTTTGAAAAATAGATAGTGTCAAATTTTATTAAGATACGCTTATGACAAATAATACTTGGGGAAAGTCCCCCTTTGATGCGCTTTGTCTCTTTTTTTGTAGAGTAGGCATAGCTGGCCTGTCACCCAAGGCACCGGGAACCGTGGGTTCTGCTGTGGCAGTAATTCTTGCTCCGTGGTGTTTTTTGCCGCTTTCATTGGGCATGCGTATTTTTTTACTGCTTGCCATTTTTTTTGTGGGGGCGGTGGCGAGTACGCATGCGGAAAAAGTGCTTGATTGTAAAGATCCAGGGCAGATTGTTATTGATGAACTACTAGGTATGTGGTTAGCATTGTTGCCATTTGCTGCTTTGGAATGGCATATGTTGCTGTTGGCTTTCATTTATTTCCGTATTTTTGATATTTGTAAGCCGTGGCCGGTGA
>CAYJHS010000211.1:1416-4861 GCA_964369815.1 uncultured Desulfovibrionaceae bacterium | reverse complement strand
AGTGGTTGGTCATCGCACCGCGTCCGAACGACTCTGACAGAGCCGGTACAGTGGGACTGTGTCAGACACGTGCCTGGTGGTCCATATGGACAACACCAAGGCCACGCATGGCTAGGTGAATAGCCGCACATTCTTCGTTAGAGGCGTGAGAGGAACCCATGTGGCACATGCTTTCAAAACGGTTGACCGTTTGGCCTTTGCTGTTTTTAGTAATGAAATCTTTGTCTCGGGTGTCTTTAATACGGCGGGCTATGGTATTTAATGTCCACTCCCAATCTTTCTCTTCCCACTTTGTGCTATAAGGGGCACGGTACAAGGGCTTTGTCAAGCGATGATCACTTGAATACATATTAAAGAGTGCAGCACCTTTGGCACACAAAGCACCTTCGTTAACAGGGAAGTCGGGGTCACCCTCGGTGTTGAGCAACTTGTCGTCTCGCACGTAGGCAATTACCGAACAACATACTGAACAGAAAGGGCAAATGGTAATAATTTCTTTGGCTCCTTCTGTTTTGAGTGAACCTGCATAAGCCTTTGCCTCATCCACAGCAAGGCTCAATGCACCAGCATTAAGGCAAGCCATGCCTCCGACTGCTGTGAGCATTTTTAAAAAACATCGGCGCGAAGTGTCCATACACATCTCCATACTTTTTGAAAGCGTTAACAAAATTCCTTGATATATTAACATATTAAGGGCTAGTCCTAAATTTTGCTTCATAGTAAACATAATTAGTCCCTGTTGTAAAGGTGGTTGTGATAAAAAAATAAAAAAGTGTATTATTTTAGTATTTGTTAATTATGGCGCAAAGTCTTTATTTTTCCGTCTAAAAAAAGTACGTCAGTGCTTACCGTCATGTGAAACTTTATTCCGCATTATGAACGTTTATGTATTGACATGAATTTGCTAAGCTCGTATCTTTTAGCCGTATACAAATCGTATTTTTGTCGACATTACATTTTTTTTGTATTGTAAAATAACTTATATAGAATGAGTTGTATGCATGACTTTTGCAAGAAAATGTCATAAAGATATACGCAAAAAGCGGTTTTAAGTCATTATAATAAGGAGGAAGGGCTGAGATAGGTATATGAATGTAAAAACCTTACCGGTAGGGGATTAAAGAAATGAGAAACCTGTATCTACAGAGGAGTTAGTATGAGTTTGGGTAATGAAAATGAGAAACGTAGCGAGAGCTCAAGATTAAATCCCATAGTTTTTTGGCCTGGCTTTATTATTGCTATTGGCTTTATTTTACTGGGTGTGAGCAATCAAGAAGCCTTTGGTAAGTTTTTAGGTGCTGCCTTAGACTGGATTTCTGTTACTTTTGGTTGGTTTTATTTATTATTTAGCCTTTTTATTATCGTTTTTATCTTTATTATTGCTTTTTCAAAAATTGGTAATATTAAGTTTGGCGGCCCTGACGCCAAGCCGGAATATACCATGTGGCAATGGTTTAGTATGGCGCTTTGTGGCGGTATCGGTACCGGTATTCTTTTCTGGGCTATGGGTGAACCTATTTTCCACATGGCTACCCCACCTGTTGCTGCGGGCGCTGAGCCTTTTAGCCGTGAAGCAGGTATCTTTGCTGTTTCCCAAACCATTTTACACTGGACTTTAGCACAATACGCCATGTATAGCCTTTGTGGTGTAGCCATTGGTTTGATGGCATATAACCGTAAAAAAGCACTTTCTGTAAGCTCCGTTTTAGATCCTCTTTTGCCTGAAGCATATAAAAAACCAGTGAAAAACTTTATTAACACTGCTGCCTTGTTCTGCATTGCCGGTGCTGTTTCTTGCTCCATGGCTGCAGGTCTTATGCAAATTGGTAGTGGTTTGGACTACATTTTTGGTATTCCTGCCAATTAAAGTTACTTGGTTTATCATTGCCGCTGGTATCATTGGTGCCTATATTATCTCTGCATTAACAGGTATTAAGAAAGGTATGCGTTACCTTTCAAGCTTTTGCACCACGGTATTCTTCTGCATGTTGGCCTTTGTGCTGGCTGTGGGCCCGACCTTGTTCATCTTGAACATCGGTACAGAATCTATTGGTTACTTAATGGATAACCTCTTTGGTAACAGCCTTATTTTGCCTACCATGGCTGAAAAAGATACTTGGCCTAAGTCTTGGATTATTCAGTTTATGGCTTCCTTCTTTGTGTATGCACCGCTCATCGGCTTGTTCCTTTCTCGCCTTGCCCGTGGTCTTACCGTGCGGCAATTTATTTTGATGAATATTTTTGCTCCTTCCATCTTCTGCGCCATATGGATTAGCGTATGGGGTGGCAGTGCTGTGTATTTCCAACATACCGGTATTTTTGACATTTGGCAGTCTGTGAATAGCAATGGTATGGAAAGTACCATCTTCAGCATTTTGTCTAACATGTCCCTTGGTACTATTATTTCTATTATATTCATCATAGCTGTATTTGCTTCCTTCACCACTCTTGCTGACCCTATGGCTTCCACCATGGCAACTTTAAGTACTCGTGGCCTTTTGGTAACTGAAGAAGCTCCTCGCTTCTTAAAGATTACTTGGGGTTGCGCATTTGGTACTATTGCTTACCTACTGGTGGCCTCAGATGGGGCCAATGCTGTGCGTGGGCTCTTTAGTATTGTGGGCTTCCCAATGGCTATTATGTTGATATTCTACATAGTTGCACTTGTAAAAGAGGGTGGCCGCTTGTCTAAGATTGAAGGCAATTGCGACTTTAGAAGTGATGTAGAAGTTGCTGCAGAAGTTGCCGCTGAAAAAAAGAAAAATGCTGAAGAAATGCAAGGATAGTTAGGAGGACATATGGCTTTTAAAAGAACACTCAATGTTGTTGGTTGCCATTGTGGCGAACCTATGCCTGTTATCGTAGGTGGCGTGCCACATATCCCCGGTAATACTGTTTATGAGCAAATGCAGTATCTGCGTGAAAATGATGACCAAATCCGTAATTTAATGTTGCGTGAACCCCGTGGTTATCCACCGGTGTGCTGCAACCTTATTGTGCCTGCAAAGCACCCCAAGGCAGACGTAGGCTACATTATTATGGAGCAAGTGGAATATCCTGTGATGTCCGGGGGTAACACTATTTCTGTTGCTACTGTGCTCTTGGAAATGGGGCTTGTGCCCATGGTGGAGCCCATCACCAAGCTTACCCTTGAAGCTCCTGCTGGCCTTATTGAAATTACTGCCGAGTGCAAAAACGGCAAGGTTACCAACGTGACCTTCAAAAACGTGCCTGCTTTTGCAGCTTATCTTGATGCAGAAATTGACGTGCCTCACCTTGGTAAGGTACGTGTTGACGTGGGCTGGGGCGGTATGTTCTACGTTATTGCCGACGTGCGTCAATTCAAAGGCTTAGAGCTTATTCCTGAACATGGCGGCGAAATTGCACGTATTAGTGCTATGATTCGTCAAGCTGCCGTTGAGCAATTGCCAGTGAGCCATCCTCA
>CAYJHS010000211.1:0-1406 GCA_964369815.1 uncultured Desulfovibrionaceae bacterium | reverse complement strand
GGTATTCCCAGTTCTCAATTATCCGGCCCATCCAAAGACCCCAATGCTTCATGGCGGAACTCTGTCAATGTGGCCTCTGGTGCGCTTGATTGGGATAATCCTTCCACTTGGACAGGTGCACTGGACAGATGCCCTTGCGGTACAGGTACTTGCGCAAAAATGGCTACGCTTTGGGCCAAAGGCGAATTGCCGCTTAATCAAAAGTTCCATCACCAAGGTACGCTTGGCAATATCTTCACCGGTGAATTGGTGGAAGAAGTTGATATGGACGGCATTAAGGCAGTGGTGCCCACTATTACTGGTCAAGCGTGGATTTATAGCATAAGTAACTATGTGCTTGATCCCACTGACCCCTTCCCTAATGGGTTTACTGTGGGCGACATTTGGGCTTAAACGCTTGAAAAAGCATCGTCTGCTGCGTCAGGCTTGTTTTTTGCTCCGGTCATGTATGTTTTGATACACTTCCTACGCAAAAAACTGCACCTTCCTTGCACTCAACGCTTTTTGAAGCGTTTATCCTGGCGCAGCGGATGATTTTTTAATGCGGAATAAGTTAATCTATTTCTGTTGCGGCAGTATGTATCTTTAAAAAAGAAATACTGCCGCATTTAAAGTTTTTTGAAGAGGGGTCTGGGGGGGAATTTTTGTTCATAAAAGTTCCCAATTACTAAGATGAACGAAAATTCTTCGTTGACGGCACAGCAAAGCTGCGCCTACTCTTAATTTTCGGTACTCCCCCTTCTATAGTTTTGTTGCGGCAAGATGTATATTTATGCAATGACACTTTGCCGCATTTAAAGTTTTTTGAAGGGGGGTCTGGGGGGGAACTTTTGTTCACAAAAGTTCCCAATTACTAAGATGAACGAAAATTCTTCGTTGACGGCACAGCAAAGCTGCGCCTACTCTTAATTTTCGGTACTCCCCCTTCTATAGTTTTGTTGCGGCAAGATGTATATTTATGCAATGACACTTTGCCGCATTTAAAGTTTTTTGAAGGGGGGTCTGGGGGGGAACTTTTGTTCACAAAAGTTCCCAATTACTAAGATGAACGAAAATTCTTCGTTGACGGCACAGCAAAGCTGCGCCTACTCTTAATTTTCGGTACTCCCCCTTCTATAGTTTTGTTGCGGCAAGATGTATATTTATGCAATGACACTTTGCCGCATTTAAAGTTTTTTGAAGGGGGGTCTGGGGGGGAACTTTTGTTCACAAAAGTTCCCAATTACTAAGATGAACGAAAATTCTTCGTTGACGGCACAGCAAAGCTGCGCCTACTCTTAATTTTCGGTACTCCCCCTTCTATAGTTTTGTTGCGGCAAGATGTATATTTATGCAATGACACTTTGCCGCATTTAAAGTTTTTTGAAGGGGGGTCTGGGGGGGAACTTTTGTTCACAAAAGTTCCC
>CAYJHS010000210.1:0-4876 GCA_964369815.1 uncultured Desulfovibrionaceae bacterium | reverse complement strand
GATGTAAAGGCTTCCGTCACCACCACCGACGCCGCAGGCAATTCTGCTACAGCCACCGCAACACCCGAATATACTGTAGACACCAGTTTAGGCGAGGATCTTGCAGGCACCGTAAGCACCAACGATGGCGACATGGCACAGCAAGTGATAGTGGACGACATCACCTTAGATGAAAACACCTCCTATAATTTTGGTAAAACCCTAAACGTAGGTGATGCAGACAATTCTTTTGGTAGCTTTTCACTCAACGATAACGGAGAACTCGTCTTTACCCAAAACGATAATTACCAACACGATGCTAACAGCGATGGTATCACCATGGATGTGCAAATCCCTGTGAAAGACACCAGTGGTAATGAAAGTTTTGTAACTGTCACCCTCACCGTAGGCGACTCCGCTCCAGAAATACATCCAAAATCAGACACAGAGCTCACCGTGGAAGACGGAGTAGCCAGTGCCGACATTAGTGTAGATTTGGGTGGTGACATGGAAGGCGCTACCATCGTTCTAGAAGGTGGTGGCACTCTAAATTATGGGGTGCAATGGAATACTGCGACCGGCGCATGGGAATCTATGGAAATCCCTCCTACTGCGTGGAATCCTCCCATTATTAAAACAAGCTATGACGGCGAGACACACACCATTAAAATTGGTGATGTCACTATGACCAGTACCGATAACGAAAACTGGACTGTTTCCTATCCTACCGTTGATAGCGACCGTAATGTAAGCCTCACATTTACCGATGGCGATGGCGACACTGTAACACATGACATGACCACCAACGACACAGCCAGCGTGGGTGCAAATACAAGCACCGGCGAAGTCTTTGAAAGCGCCCTTGTCGATGGTAGCGATGCCGAAAGCAATGGCGAAACAGGTACCGGACAGGTGGAGCTGAATTTTGGTGTGGATGGTCAAGGCACCTTTACTTGGGATGCTACCGGCCAGCCAGACATTAGCACGGCTGATGGCGCCAAGGTCACATGGACTGTAGAAGGGGACGTGCTCAAAGGTACGGCTGATGGACAAGAAGTACTTTCTGTTACCATGCAAAAAGATGCCGGTGGCAACTATACCGGTGAATATACTGTAGAGCTAAAAGAAACCATCGAACACAACGCTCCCGGTAAAGACGGAGACGATAGCAAGGAATTGAACTTCAATTTCACTATCACCGATAAAGACGGTGACAGCGCACATGGTTCCGTGGGTGTAGAAATTCACGATGACGCCACCGAAGCACAAGACAGCACCGTTGACCTTGTACCCGATGAGGCATTTTCGCAAACTTTCTTTGATGGTAGTGCCGATAGCAATGCCTTTCATGATACTCTCATGCCCAACAAAGATGCGAGCCCAGACTTTAACTATAATGCAGGCGGCTGGAGTGTTCAGTTTTATGACAACCAAGGCGAAGACCCCTCCAGCATGGACGTAGGCGGCTTTACTATTTCAGCAGCTATTGTCAAATATGACACAGAAGAAGGGCATAGCGTTAACCAAAACGCCGACAACCTTGTTTTAGGTTGGCGAGAAGATAATTCCAGCGCCGATGGCAATGATTATGCCAATGGTATTGGCTTAAAAGGCCAAGGCGCTAATGCAGACTATGAGATTGGCAACATTAAAGGCGATTATGATTCTGGCGTAGAAACCGAAGCTATTATTATTACCTTACCTGAAGGCGAAGTGGCCTACGGGGTGGACTTAAGCTTTGGTTGCCTTTTCCAAGCAGGAGAGAATTCTGTCGACAATCAAGACGAAACCATCACCATTGAATTTTTCAAAGACGGCGAATTGGTTTATTCTGTGGAACAAGTACGTGGTACCGGTGACGGCGACCAAAACTTTGACACCTCCACAGTAACAGACGCTTTTGATGAAATACGCATTATTCCAAGCGCTAAGGGCTCTGACTTTGTACTCACCGGCGTAGACTTTTCCGACTACAGCAATGTGGTTGTGGGACAAGCTTCCGGCGGTATTGAGGGCGGTGCTGACGGCATTGCCGATGCTTACTTTAACAGCATTAGTGTAGGTGAAAGCAGCGTAGACTTTAACTATACTGAAGACGGATCTGTGAGCACCCAAGGTACCCTTACCCTTGACGACGGTACAGAGCTGACCCTTTCTGTCAAAAATGGCGTTGTTACAGCGCTAGACAGTGAAGGCACAGAGTATTTTACCGCCACCGTGGACGCCGAAGGCAACTGGACAATGTATCAGCACGAAGGTTTTGCTGACAGCATTCAGGTAGAAATAGGCACCGTAGATAAAGACGGAGACACACAAAGCCATGATATTACCTTAAATGGCAACGACATAGCACGTGTGGGTGATGTAATCAGCACTGCAGAGGTATCTGAATCTGCCTTAGTTGACGGTACTGACGCAAATGCTGAACCGCAAATAGCCAACGGACAAGTGGAGCTTGACTATGGCAGCCACGGTAAAGGCGACTTTACTTGGGATGCAGCAAATCAACCCAACTTAGAAAGCAGCGATGGTACAAAAATTACTTGGGTAAGTGAAGGTAATGTACTTAAAGGCATGGCCGGTGATGAAGAAATCCTCACCGTAACCATGAATACCGACACCGGTGAATATACCGTAGAATTACATGACAGCATTAGCCATGCCGATGGCGAAAGCAATATGGAGCTGAATTTTGGCTTTAGCATTACTGATGCTAAGGGCAGTGAAGCTTCCGGGCAGGTTACTGTAGAAGTGGAAGACGATGCGGCACAGCTTGCACATAGTGACCCCATTGAAGTAGATGGCGGCAAAAACTTGACCTATCAAGCAGCTGACTATTTTACAGAAGGCGCCGACCACGAGGGCGGAAGCTATGTTGTGCTGGGCGCTGACTCTGCGACCGAAGGCCAAGACGGCATGACTACCTTCACCTTTTCTTGGGGTTCTGTGAACATGGACACGGCCACAGGCGAATATACCGTTAAAGGTAATGGCCTTGGCGATACCAGCATGGAAATTCAATATACCGATGGCGACGGCGACAGCGCCACTGCCAATGTGGCTGTAGAAAATAGCGTGGTCATTGCTGATATTAGCATTGATGAAGTAAAAGGCTTTGTGGGTAATACCGTTACAGCAGACTCTGTTGTAGTTACTGGTACCATTCATGTGGTGGATACCACTGGTGACAATAATAGCGTAGAAGTGGTCTTACAATTCCTCGACTATGTGTCTGACCCCATCACCGCCACTCTCAATGGCGATGGTAGCTATTCCTATACTGTAGAAATTCCAAAAGAAAAAATTTCTGCCACAACAGAGTTTGGTACCAATGACATTGAGGTGGACTTAGAAAGCACCATTACCACCACAGTACAAATTGTAAATGACAACAACGAAAGCCTTGCCAATGACAATACGGCGTTTAGCTATTCCTATTTTGACGCCTCTGCCGACGTTAAGACCATTACCGGCACAGAAGATGCTGACATTATTGAAGGCATCTTACGTGACGACGTGGGCGGTGAAAACCAAGGCTCTGCCATTAACCTTGGCAACTCTGAAAACACTGCACAAAACGTTACCGTATCCACCAAGGACGGTAACGACCAAGTCAACTTTGAAAGCGCTGGCAAGCATGCCTATAATATGCTTTCTGAACTAAACGATAACGTCACCCTCGATACTGGCAGTGGTGATGATACACTCAGCCTAAAAACCACGGGCACTGTGGACGGCTGGCAGGGCGTTGTTAATATGAAGGCTGAGCTTGTTGCCGGTCAAAAAGGCTCCGCACACAATGTGGTTGACCTTGGTGATGGAAATGATAATGCCAGCATAATCACAGGAGGCGAAGGTTATTTCCACTTTGCCATGGCTGCCAGAGATAAAAACTTCTCTGATACAACTGATGTCTCCAATACTGTTGACCTTGGTAGTGGTGATGACAAGCTGTATATTAAGGGTGAAATTGATGCTGACAGCGGTCAAAACTATATCTTTGGTGGTACAGGTAATGATCATGTAACACTAGAAGACGCTGATATATCACATACCGTATCCTTAACTGAGCACACCCTTGAAGCCTCTGGAAAAGCAGGGAAAAACCTTGTGGATTTAGGAGAGGGTGATGACACCCTTATTATTAAAAATGACGGTGCCTATGGCGCTGGTTCAGCAGAAATGGACACCCATAATAAATATGGTGATGCTTTAAATGCCATTGATGGCGGCGAAAACGTTATTGAAATGGGTACCGGCAACGACAACTTGCAAATTATCGGTGACCTGCATGCCTACTATAATGGGGACAACCTTATCAGCACTGGCGATGGCAATGATACTGTTACCATTGATGGCAATATGGATGCCACTAGAAATAGTAACAATACCATTGACCTTGGTGCAGGTAATGACAGTCTTCAAATAGACGGACATATGAACGCCGATGCCAGCAGCAACAACACTATTAATGCCGGCGAGGGCGACGACACTGTATCTGTGGTGCAGTTTACCGACTCTGCCAAGGCCTACCTTGATGGCGATATTGGCTACGATACCTTTGAATACAATAATGATTACGATACCTACATTGACTTTAGCCAAGCCGGTTCCATAAGCATTGGCGGAGTAAATGGGGTAGAAATCAATAACTTCGAAAATGTACGTACCGGTGGAGGGGACGATTTGTTCTCCATTGGTAGCAATGCCGACGCACACATTGATGGTGGCTCTGGCTTTGATATTGTTGTATCCGACGGTGGTATTAATGCAGACGAAATGTCTGAAATCTTGAGTAATTCCTTAAATACAGAAATGTTTATTTTCAGCAATGATAAAGCCCTGCAAGGTGTTACCCGCACAGACGAAGCCCTACCAACCCTTAAGGGCGTAGAAA
>CAYJHS010000209.1:0-4887 GCA_964369815.1 uncultured Desulfovibrionaceae bacterium | reverse complement strand
CGACTCTCTGCTTAAAAGGCAGATACTCTACCTGCTGAGTTAACGACCCGTTGTGGAAAGGAGTTATAGGCAATCTTGCATGGCTTGTCAACTCTTTTTCGTGAGAATAATTTTTTTTTATAAAATATTTAGGGACAGCCAGAGTGTCTAACAAGTAAAAAAAATGAAAATTCTCGTAACTGCATGTATTCAAAAATAATTTAATGGTGTGCCTACGCTTTGCTTTTTTTGATTTATGCTTTATATGTTATATTGCAGTTAATTTTGTAACAAACTTTTTTATGGAGATGATTATGCATTTGAAGACAGTATTTGTCATGTGTTGTTTTATAGTTTCATTATTTTGCCTTTCGGCTTTTGATGCCGATGCAGCACGTCGTTTTGGTGGAGGCAAGTCCTTTGGCAGTAAGCCAGGTATGAATCGTTCCACTACTGCGCCTAAGCAACAGCAGCCTGGTGTTGCCCAGCAAGCTACTAAAAAATCCGGCTTCCTTGGTGGCGCCGGTGGCATGATTGGTGGCTTGCTTGCAGGCACCTTGCTTGGTTCGTTACTTTTTGGCGGCGGCTTTGATGGTGGCGGCTTCATGGATATTTTGCTTATTGCTTTGGTGGCTTACTTGGGCTTCAAGCTTTTTTCCGCTTTTCGCCGTCGTTCGGGCCCAAGTATGGCGGGAGCGTCGTATGGAGGATATGGGCAAGGACAATCTTCTTATCAAAACAATCAAGGTATGGCTTACCAAAGTGGTAAAACCAGCCAAGATATGCAATCGTTTGCAAGCTGCATGGGATAAAAGTGATCTTGATGATATCGCATTGTTTACTGCTCCCACAGTGCTTGAAGAGATTAAAAGGCAAATGGCTGAAGAAAGTGATATGGGCACGCATGAGGTGCTGCTCAATAATGCACAATTGCTCAGCGTTACTGAAGAAAGTGGTGAAGAAATTGCCACCATATACTTTGACGTGGTCATGCGTGAAGATGGTCAGGTGGAAACCATGCAAGTGCGTGAAATCTGGCATTTTATGCGTCCCATCAATGGGGGTAATTGGAAACTTGGCGGTATTCAACAAATAGAAAACTAACATAGTTGTATAGTTGAAAGAAAGTGGGAAGGTCTGCGCAGAAAGCTGTGTGGGCCTTTCTTTTTGAGAATAATCACTGCGTACTACTTGCATACCATGTAAGGCTGTGGCATAGTATTTGAAAGGGCGACTTTATCCGCAAAAAAAATGCGTAGTATGCGTTGCCTTTGCACAAAAAAATGTGCAGGAAATTCGAAAAAAGAAGGGAAACTGTGTATGGTTTTGGAGCTTCGTCAACAGCTTAAGCTTTCTCAACAGCTCATCATGACGCCGCAATTGCAACAGGCTATTAAGCTTTTGCAATTGTCTCGGCTGGAACTTGTAGAAACCGTGCAACGTGAGCTTTTGGAAAATCCTTTTTTAGAAGAGGGCTTTGATGATATTTCCGACACAGAACACAAAGAAACACGTTCCGAAGGTAAAGATGGTCAAGGTGACAATGTCTATGACGGTGAAATAGCCAAAGGCGCTGATTGGGAAGACTATATGGGGGAATTTGCTTCCTCTCCTCGCAACAGTTCTGTGCGTGAGTATGAATCTCTTGATGAAATGTCTTCCTTTGAGTCCGGATACACAGAAAAAGCGTCGTTGGAAGCGCACCTTCTTTGGCAATTACGCCTTTCCTCTCAGCTTACCGAAGACCAAAAACATATAGGCGAAATTGTTATAGGTAATTTGTCTTCTTCCGGATATTTACAGGCCAGTATTGAAGATATGGCGCTGATGAGTGAGCAAAGCCCCGAAGCTGTGGAAACAGTGTTAGGCGTGGTACAGCTTTTTGACCCCATTGGTGTAGCTGCTCGTAGCGCTCAAGAATGTCTTATGATTCAGCTACGTAGCCTCAATTATGACCGTGATCCCATCTTGGTGTCATTGGTCACGGAGCATTTAGATGATTTGGAAAATAAACGCTACAAGCCTTTATTGCGTAAATTCCAACTCACCATGGAAGATTTGGCTGAATATTTGGATATTATTCAATCCTTAGAGCCGCTTCCCGGTGCTTCTTTTGGTAGCGGAGATACTGCCTTTGTAAGTCCGGACGTATTTGTATATCAGTATGGTGGAGAATTTGTCATTATCTTGAATGATGACGGCCTGCCGCATTTACAGCTGTCTTCAACGCTCACAGAAAGCGTGGAACTTTTAAACGGCGATGAAAAAGAATACTGTTCAGAAAAAATGCGAGCGGCTTCGTGGCTTATAAAAAGTCTTTACAAGCGTCAGCGCACATTGTATAAGGTATTTGAGAGTATTATTAAATATCAAAAGCCGTTTTTTGAACAAGGTGTCTCGCAACTTGCGCCCTTGATTTTGAAAGACATTGCTGATGATATTGCCATGCACGAATCCACCGTAAGCCGCATTACCTCCAATAAGTATGTGGCTACGCCCCATGGCACTTTTGAATTAAAGTTCTTTTTCAACAGTGCTTTGGCCTTAGATGACGGGAGTCAAGTGGGGTCGGAGAGCGTGAAGGCTTTAATTAAGAAATTTATTGCTGAGGAAGACCCTAAAAGTCCCCTTAGTGATGAACGCATAGGAGAAATGCTCAAAGATCACTTGAAAGTGAATATTGCCCGCAGAACCGTGGCAAAATATCGCACTGCCATGGATATTGCTTCATCTTCACGTAGAAAAGAGCACTTCTAAAGAGTATTTAGTGGTATAGTCCCAAGTTTTTCCTAACTTATTTCACCTGTTGCATAAGGAGGAACCTATGAATATTGCCTTTACTTTTAAGAATTTTGAGCCTTCTGATCATCTAAAAAAATATGCACGTCGCCGTTTTGAAAAGCTCGGTCGCTTTTTTGGCAAGGCCTCTGGGCTTGAAGTGCAAGTGAATTTGAGCATTGATAAATTTCGCCAAGTATGTGATGTGCGTGTTTCTGGTGAAGGGTTGTCTTTGCAAGCTACTGAACAAACAGAAGAAATGTACTCTTCCATTGACCTTGTGCTAGATAAACTAGAAGCGCAAGTGAAGAAGCATGTTTCTCGTCTTAAAAAACACCATCGCCAAGCCCGTGATGCCAAGGTTGAAGTCTTTACTTATAACTTTGGCGCCGAAAGTGATGACGGGCAAATTGGTACCAAACGCTTTGAGCCTAAACCCATGTCCTTAGAAGAAGCTATCTTGCAGTTGGAAGCTGTGGGCAGTGAATTCTTAGTATTTTTGAGTGATGAGCATCGCCGCATCAATGTGGTGTATCGTCGCCGTAGCGGAGATTATGGCTTAATTGATCCCATAGTATAAAAATGTGTTGCCACCGTTACGTTTGTGGCGGTGGCAACCTTTGTGCAAATGTATTTCATGCTCTAGCAATATAAGAAGTATATGCAAGGCCACGCTATGCAAACAGTAAAAGACCTTCCTTCTGTGCAAGCTTTTATAGTAACTGGGCTGTCAGGTGCTGGCATCAGTACTGCTTTGCAGGTATTTGAAGATTTAGGATTTTTTACCATAGATGGTTTGCCCGTATCGTTGATGTACGAGATGGTCACCATGATGCGTCATGATTCCATGCGACATTTTCAGGGCATTGCTTTAGGGCTTGCCCTACAAGATCGGCATCCTGTTGATGATATGAGCACGGTATTGCAAATGTTGCATTTGCACAGTGTCGATACGCATATTTTATATTTTGAAGCTAGCGAAGGGGAACTTTTGCGCCGCTATGCCACCACTCGGCGACCGCACCCTTTGGAGCGCAAGGGGCTGGGGCTTGAGCATGCCTTGGTTGCAGAGCGCAATGAACTCATAGCCTTGCGTAATATGGCTGACTTTGTCTTTGACACCACGCATGACTCCATTCATGACTTACGCAGAAAACTACAACAGCAATTTGGAAATTTTACAACAGGGGATAGTGCTTCAATATTACGTCCGCTAAAGGTTAATATTATTTCCTTTGGCTTTAAATATGGCGTACCCAAAGAAGCTGACATGGTGTTGGACGTGCGCTTTTTACCAAATCCGCATTTTGAGGCGCATTTGCGCCCTCTGTCTGGTTTAGACGCTACCATTGATGCTTACGTTTTTGGGCAAAAATTAGAGCAAGTTTTTTCTTCTAAATTGTTGGATTTTATTGTGTTCACTTTGGGGCTTATGGAGGCTGAATGGCGCTATCTAGTGACGCTAGACATTGCCTGTACAGGCGGGCGACACCGTTCTGTAGCAACAACCCAAAGAGTGAGTAAAATGCTCAACCAAGCTGGCTATGCTGTTTCTGTAGAACATAGGCATATGTCGTTGGATATTAAAAAATAGGGGAAGTCATGAGTAATGTAGCTGAAGAAGTGGGCATTATTATAGTAACACACGGCGATTATGGCGCCGACACATTGCGCACGGCAGAAGGCATTCTTGGAGCGCTTACCGATTGTGCATCCATATCGGTAGATGTGGTGCAAGAGGTCAGTGACACGGTACAACGTCTTGAAGATGCTGCTGCACGCCTTGATAAAGGAGCAGGCGTAATTATTTTGACTGATATGTTTGGCGGTACTCCTACTAACTTGAGCCTTGCCTTATTGGCAAAACATAAGGTGGAAGTGGTCACTGGTGTTAATTTACCCATGGTGATGAAGGTTTTTACCTCACGTAATTGTGATCTGGAAGAATTGGCTACCTTGGCCGGTGAAGCCGGAAAAAATGGCATTGTGGTAGCCGGCAAAATGCTTGCCCAATAGTTTCTATGTTGGTAGTGCGCGTAGATAATAGATTGGTGCATGGTCAGATTATCGAAGGCTGGCTGCCTGTTACGGGGGCTAAGCCCTTGCTAGTAGCTAACGATGTCATGGCAT
>CAYJHS010000208.1:0-4921 GCA_964369815.1 uncultured Desulfovibrionaceae bacterium | reverse complement strand
GTGCAGTCATGCAACATAGACCCATGGCACAATGCATGGGCATCAATTCGCGCAAAGTAGATAATATCACTTTTGCTCTAGGCTGTGGCCTTGCCGGCATTGCGGGATGCTCCGTGGCTTTACTGGGTTCCATCGATGCCACCGTGGGACAAAGCTATATAGTCAACTCCTTTATGGCTGTGGTGCTGGGCGGTGTGGGTAAGCTGCTTGGTACTATTTTAGCATCCATCATGATTGGCTTTACCAGTATATTTACAGAAATTTACACCTCCTCTTCCATTGCCAAGGCCATTGTGCTTTTGCTGGTTGTAACCATATTACAAAAACGCCCTCAAGGTCTTTTTGTAATTAAAAGCAGAAGCTTAGACGATTAGGAACCACCATGAAATGTTTACAACATATGCACGATAAAATTTTTGTTTTACTCCTTGTATGCCTGTGTAGTGCGCCTGTGCTTTTACACTTGGGAATTATTCAAAGCACATCCACCGTACTCTTTATAGGCAAATGTATAGCCTTTTGTATTCTGGTCATAGGCCTTGATCTTATTTGGGGCTATACAGGCATACTAAGCCTTGGACATGGCCTTTATTTTGCTCTTGGCGGCTATGCCATGGCCATGTATTTAAAACTTCAGGCCACAGGCGGCGAAATTGCCGACTTTATGTTTATAGGGGGATTAAAAGAATTGCCCCTAGTGTGGCTACCTTTTCAATCTTCCTTGCTTACCGCTGTACTGATAGTTCTTATCCCTGCGGGAATGGCTGGCATTATTGGGTATTTCATCTTCAGAAATAGAGTAAAAGGCGTATATTTTTCTATTATTTCTCAAGCGCTCACGTGGGCCGCATACTCCATATTCATTGCCCTTTCACCGTATACTAACGGAAATACCGGCATTACAGAAATCAAGTCCATCTTTGGAAGCATCAAGGGAAAATCCAATGTGGATAATATGCTCTTGCTCTTTTACGGGGCAACGCTTCTTTTGGCACTTACCTATTTTATTGCCCGCTACCTTGTGAACAGTAAATTTGGTAAAATACTGGTGGCCATTCGAGATGGCGAAAACAGAACCTACTTTTCCGGCTACAAAGTCAGCCACTATAAAAACTTTATCTATGTGCTTTCAGCCATTTTTGCCGGCCTTGGAGGCGCTGTTTTTGTGAATTTTAACGGCAGCATTACCCCTTCGCAAATGACCATAGCCTACTCCATCATGATGGTTATTTGGATAGCCATTGGCGGGCGCGGCACCTTGCTTGGGGCGGTGTGCGGTGTATTCTTGGTGAACTTATGCGAATATAATATCAGCTCAGGCAGCATGGTAGAATTATGGCAATATATCATCGGCGTGGCCTTTTGTGTGACCATCATTTACTTTAAAGGCGGCATTGTAGGCACCATCACCGAGTTTTTGCAACACAAGAAAGTAAAACTGAGCGCAAAATAAAGGGCTTTGCCATGAACACTATGCCAAAAAACACAGACACTATTTTAGATATTAAAAATATTTCCGTAAGTTTTGACGGTTTTTACGCACTTACCGACGTTAAAGCCGAGGTACAACGCCACAGCATACATTTTTTCATTGGGCCTAATGGTGCAGGAAAAACCACTCTACTGGATATTATTTGCGCCAAAACGCGCCCTACCATGGGTAATATATTTTTCTACCCTAAAAACCAAGAACCCTTGCGTATTACAGACTTAAAAGAATACGAAATTGTGCAACAGGGTATTGGGCGAAAATTTCAGGTACCTTCGGTCTTTGTAAATCTCTCAGTGGAGGACAATATGGTGCTTTCACTCAAGGGTAATAAAGGTGTTTGGCAGTCCATTTTTCATAAAACTACCGTTCATGAACTGGATAAAATTGCTCAAACACTTGAAGATGTAGGCCTTACCGAACGGCGCCATGTGCGTGCTGGTTCTCTCTCTCATGGGGAAAAACAGTGGCTGGAAATTGCCATGCAATTGGTGCAAGACCCAGAAATCATAATGCTGGACGAGCCTGCCGCAGGTATGGGCAAGCCTGAAACCTTCAAAACAGGCGAATTGCTCAAACAAGTGAAGAGTAAGTGTACCATCATTGTCATCGAACATGATATGGAATTTGTGAAGCAGGTGGCCGACGTGGTCACGGTATTGCACGAAGGTCGAGTGCTTATGGAAGGCAACATTGACGAAGTGCTGGAAAATGAAACCGTGCAAGCGGTGTATCTAGGCCGTGGCAAAAAGGACACTTAGCGAGACGTTAAAAAAGGGCTGTCTGCTGCGTTAAGCTTGTTTTTTCTTTCAGCATTGACAAGAAGAGTCCTATGCCGAAAGAAAAAAGCTTCGCTTGCCTTGCATTCAACCCTTTTTAAACGCCTCGCAAGAATATGCCTATTATACATAGCTTTGATAGTGTACTGAAATTTTAAGAAGTCTATTAGGAATTATATATGTTGCAAATGGAAAATATAGCATGTTACTACGGCGAAAGTTGCGTCATTGAAAATTTGAATTTCTCTGTTCCAGCAGGTAAAATTGTGAGCCTTATGGGGCGTAATGGTGTGGGTAAAAGTACCACGTTAAAAAGTATTATGGGCATTGTGAAAACGCCGCAGGGGAAAATTCTTTTTGACGGAAAGGATATCACCAAGCTACCCACCCACGAACGTGCTAAACTTAGCATTGGCTATGTACCCCAAGGCCGTGATATTTTTTCGCAAATGACAGTGCAGGAAAATTTAGAACTAGGCTTACAACCCATTGGCGGTAAAGGCGAAATTCCTGAATATCTCTTCGAATTATTCCCCATTTTGCCTCAGTTTATTCTACGAAAAGGTGGTGACCTTTCCGGCGGGCAACAGCAACAGCTAGCTATTGCCAGAGCTTTAGTAGCAAACCCCAAAATTCTCATTCTGGATGAGCCCACCGAAGGCATACAGCCTTCCGTCATACAAGATATAGGCCGCGCTATACAAAAAATTAATGAATGGAAGGGCATCACCGTACTTCTTGTGGAACAGTATCTTGATTTTATTATGGAAAATTCCCATGTAGTTAATGTGATGGAAAAGGGAAATATCATTTATAACAATACCATTGAGCACTGCAACAAAGAACAATTGCAGGAGCTTATGACGCATTGATATGCGTATGAAATTTACTGGGGAGAAAAGCTTTTTGGGCGCTAACACCTTAAAAGAAAACATCTTCACAAGGAGCATCAAGTGCATTTAACACCACGCGAACAAGAAAAACTGTTGTTACATTTGGCCGGAAACTTAGCCAAACAACGCTTAAATAGAGGCCTGCAATTAAACTACACTGAAGCCGTGGCCTATATTTCGGCCGAGCTTTTAGAAAAAGCCCGTGAAAATATGCGTGTGGCAGAGCTTATGCAATATGGCAGAACATTACTGAAAAGCGAAGATGTGCTCCCCGGCGTGGCGGAAATGCTGCATGAAATTCAGATAGAGGCCACCTTTATGGACGGCACTAAGCTTGTAACGGTGCACAATCCCATAGAAACCACACTCACCTGTGTGCCGGGGGAAATTCTCACCGATGAAGGCAGCATAGAGCTTAATGCGGCACGTGAAAAGCTTGTGCTGACCGTTAAAAATACAGCAGACAGACCCGTGCAAGTGGGCTCGCATTATCATTTTTTTGAAGTGAATAAGATGCTGGACTTTGACAGAAAAGCGGCCTTTGGAATGCGCCTTGATATTGCTTCGGGCACAGCCACTCGTTTTGAACCCGGCGAAGCGAAAGAAGTGACTTTGGTGACTATTGGCGGTAGTCGTGAGGGCTATGGCTTAAACGGGCTCGTTAATGGTGCTTTTGATGATGAAGCCGTGCGTGCAGCGGCCTTTGCCAAAGCGCAGGAACTGGGCTTTAAAGGAATGGAGGCATAGTATGGCAACACTCACTAAAAAAATGTACGCAACCATGTACGGCCCCACCGTGGGCGATAGAGTACGCCTTGCCGATACTTCCTTACTTATTGAAGTGGAAAAGGACTATACCACCTATGGCGAAGAGGCTAAATTTGGCGGCGGCAAATCCTTGCGTGACGGCATGGGGCAGTCTTGTATGCACCGTGACCAAGAGTGCCTTGACCTTGTCATTACCAATGTGCTTGTTTTGGACTATACGGGCATTTTTAAAGCCGATATTGGCATAAAAGATGGCAAAATTCACGGCATCGGCAAGGCCGGCAATCCACATATGATGGACAATGTGGATGCGCATATGATTATTGGTGCTTCCACCGAAGCCATTGCCGGTGAGGGGCTTATTCTCACTGCTGGCGGCGTGGATACACATATTCATTTTATTTCGCCCACGCAAATTGACACGGCTCTTTACAGTGGTGTCACCACCATGCTGGGCGGCGGCACAGGGCCAGCCGACGGCACCAATGCCACCACCTGCACCCCCGGAGCCTTTAATATACATAAAATGCTGGAAGCCACCACCGGCATGCCCATGAATGTGGGTTTTTTGGGCAAAGGCAATTCCTCCAGCCCCGAAACCTTGGCAGAGCAAGTACAAGCAGGCGCCATTGGATTAAAATTACACGAAGATTGGGGCACTACGCCAAGGGCTATTGATGTATGTCTTGCTGTGGCAGATAAGTATGATGTGCAGGTATCTATTCATACTGACACTTTAAATGAAGCAGGTTTTGTGGAAGATACGCTCAATGCCATAGGCGGACGCGTTATTCATACCTATCATACCGAAGGGGCCGGTGGCGGGCACGCGCCGGATATTATCAAAGCAGCAGCGCTGAAAAACATTTTGCCCTCCTCCACCAATCCCACCATGCCTTATACGGTGAACACCATTGATGAACACTTGGATATGCTCATGGTGTGTCATCACCTTGATAAGAAAAGCCCTGAGGACGTGGCCTTTGCTGATT
>CAYJHS010000207.1:0-5038 GCA_964369815.1 uncultured Desulfovibrionaceae bacterium | reverse complement strand
GATGATGTTTGATTTTTAACGAAAATATAGCCGCAACAAAATACTATAAAGGGGGGGCAGGTGCAGCAACTTGTTGTTGCACCCGGAAATAAAACTTAGACATAGCTTTGCTATGGCGTACAAGTTTTATTTTCGTAATATATTTACTGCAGGGAACCTTTTTGAAAAAAGTTCCCTCCCCCAGACCCCCACCCTCAAAAACTTTTCATTGCGATGATGTTTGATTTTTAACGAAAATATAGCCGCAACAAAATACTATAAAGGGGGCAGGTGCATTAGTTGGTCGTTGTGAATCAAGAAAGTTTTAGTTCTTCCAGACACATTCGCACAAAACTTTCCGGAAATTCTGACCGTTTTGCAGTTTCTTCTATGCTCATGCCTTGCTTTAAGAAGCGTTTTACTACCACCTTCATGCTTTCACCCACTTCGACAACATGCCCGTCAGGATCGTAAAAACGTATGGCATGACGTCCCCAAGGGTGTTCTTTTAGGTCATGAACTTTAAGTATGTCGGGGAAAGAGGAAAGATGCTGCATGAAGCTTGTAATATCTTCCACTTCAAAAACTAATTCACCAGAGTGGTGACTATATTGTAAAGCTTGTTGTTGTATTTGGCTAAAGGTACACCAGTCATCTTCTTGCAATAGGAAAAAGGGTGCATTAAAAACTATGTGCTTACCAAGGTCAAGAGTGGTTTGCAGTCCCAGTACTTGCTCATAAAATTTTTTAGAACATTGAGCATCTTTGACAATGAGCATATATCCTTCAAAGTGTACCATAGTTTCCTCTTGGTATGTTTTAGTATTGTCAGGGGTGTCGTATTGACACTAAAAAGTATATAAATCATAATGGATGACAAGTAAATTTGTTCGAGAGCATTACATTCACCATGAGAGGAATTATGAGTAAATATTCTGTAAATATTATTGGCTGTGGAAGTATGGGAGAGGCTCTTGCTATTGGTTGGCAGGGTTTTGGGCAGGATAAGGTTAAGCTTGCTATTAGTGTTAAGCACCAATTTCAGGCGGATAAAATGCAGGAGCTAGGCGTACCCTCGGTGTTTAATTTGCAAGAGTTGCCAGCATGTGACATGCTTATTGTGGCGGTTCGTCCGGAGCAAATGATTGAAACTATACAAGAATATATGCAACTTTTTGCAGAACAGCCGCCTAAAGTTTTAATTTCCGTAGCGGCAGGAATGACTTTGGAGACACTGCGTAGCTGCACCCCTAAAAATGTTCCCGTTGCGCGCATTATGCCCAATAGTCCAGTGACTATAGGGCAAGGGCTTTTGGGCTTTTGTCATGAAAAATCGCTGTCGCCGGAACTTATTCGCATGGTAAATGAAGTTTGGTCAAGTATTGGCGATGTGGTGAGCTTTGATGAATCGCTCATGAATGCCTTTACAGCTCTTGCAGGTTGTGGCCCTGGCTTTCACTATCATATTATGGATAGTTTTGTAGAGGCCGGTGTCACAGTGGGGCTGGGACGGGAGCAGGCCACAGTTATTGCTGCTGGGCTTATGCGCAGTTGTGGTAGTGTGGTGCAAAGTCAAAAAATGCACCCGGCTATTTTGCGAGAGCTGAGTTGCGCACCGCGGAGCATGACCATTCGAGGTTTGAATTATATGGATAGTGTGGGCATGCGAGGGCAGGTTATTACTACTGTGAAGGAAGCTTTTGAAAGAGGGCTTGAGATGGAAAAGGAGTAATGGGGAACACTTTTTGGGGGGATAAGTGGGGCGTTCTTTGTTGCGCTTTTGTGTTCTTTGTTTAAGGGAATGCGTAAGGAATTCTCCTTTGCACTTTTGCGTTCTTTCTCCAAAATTTATCTTTTCTGCGCACACGGCGTCACTACGCATTTTTCGAAAGCACGTACTTAAGTACGCTCTGCTTTCAAAAAATGCGCACTTCCTTGTGTGCGCAAAAAATCTGAAAATTTAAAGAAATTCCACAAAAACCACACAGCCACGCTTTTGTTGCAAAAAGACAGTAGCCTTGTTTTTTTGTAATTAAAAGGAGACAAAAGCGTGGCGTTCTCGAAGGGAACCCCCACGCATTGGCTTGCGCTCTCTGCGTTCGCTTGCCGCTGCGCACCCCCTTATAGTGCGCAAGGCGCACAAGGGGGAAGGTAGGGGATAAGAAGATAAAAAATTTTGTTGTAGTACGTGAAAGGTTCGGTAAAGTTTTTTTTGCAGTGCAGCACCTACGCTTCGCTTCGCCGCTGCAAATTGCTCAAAAAACATTTTCAAACTTTTCACGTACCATTTTCATATGAAATTTTTAGTGTTAAGGAAAAAATAAAAAATTCTGTTGCGGCAAGATATATTTTTCAAAGAGAGGGTGTTGTCGCATTGAAAGTTTTTTGAAGGGGGTTTGGGGGAAACTTTTGTTCACAAAAGTTTCCCCCAAAAAAATTAAAATCTAAAATCCAAAAATTTTAATGTGTAGTAAATTCAAAATTTCTGTCGGGTGCGCCAAGCATTTTAGAAATTTTAGCTGTTGCTCTGGCAATTTCTAGGCTCATTTGTTGCATTTTAGCTTCATCGAGTCGCACAGTGGGGACGGAGCAACCTATGGTAGCAACGACGTTTCCGGAGTAATCAAAAACGGGCGCTGCGAGACAGCGTACCCCTGGGAAGATTTCTTCATTATCGTGTCCAAGCCCTGTGCGGCGAACATCTTTGAGTTCTTCAAGAAAGTTTTGTACATGGTCGCCGGTAATATTGGGGTTGAGTTCTCGCACACTTTTGAGAATGTTCATGAGTTGTCGTTCTTCTAGGAATGCGCAGTAGGCTTTTCCTGAGGCGGAGGCAAAGACGGGGAAGGCGGAGCCGACGATGGAGTCAAGGCGCAGGAGTTGGAAAGAAACTTGTTGTTCGATAACCACCATTTCTGTGCCGTGTAGGACGCAGAGGTTGACGGTTTCGTTGACATGTTCCATGAGTTGACGGCAGATGCCTTTTGCTTTGTCTACGATTTTGTTGTTGCTGGCGACACGTTTGCCGATTTTATAAAATTCGAGAGTGAGACTATAAAGGCCACCTTTTCCTTCTTGAGTGACAAAGCCAAGTTCACACAGGGTAAGGAGGATGCGCTGTAGGGTGCCTTTGGGAAGTTTGGAGGCAAGAGCAATTTCGTGTAGCCGCCATGAGTCCTTACAGGACATAAGTTCTATGACATCAAAGGCTTTGGCTAAGGAGTTGATGGTGTAGTATTTATCTTTTTGCATGAGCTCTCCTTAGTTATAAGATTTTTGCTAAACTTTAATGTTTTGTAGTGAACAATGCACTTTGTAGGTTGTTTTGCATAAAGTTTTACGTGTTATAGGTATTAATACCATAAAAGCCTCTACATAGACAAGCAGAGGCTTTTTGTTTTTTTATGTAGGAAATTATTCAATTATTGAAAATGCCTAAGGCATGATGTGTATTTGAATGTGTTTGTGTGGCCTTCACGTGAGTGACGTGAAGGCCACAAGTGCATGTTTTAATAGTAGTAAGTATCCGTTACTTTATGCTGTAGTTTCAGGCTTATCTACAACTCTTCTTACTTTGCCATCTGTTCTGTCATAGTAGAGAACTTCTTTCTTTTCCATGCTGCCAAAGTCTTTCTTCATAACTTTCCACATGGAAGCGTTCATGGCGATACCAAGAACAACCAATGGGATAGCAGAACCTACGCAAAGAGCTTGCACAACTGGCAAACCACCAACGAGGAGCAAGGCTACTACGAGCAAAGTCACGCCAAGGCACCAGATGATTTTGGAAGGCACGGATGGCTCTTGACCAGCATAGATGCTTTCGGAGGTCATGGAAGCGAGCACGCGAGTTGCAGCGTCAATGGTGGTAGCAAGGAAGATGGTGCACATTACTAAGAAGCTAGGTGCAATAAATCCAGAGAATGGTAACAAGGACAAAGCTTTACCAACGGTAAGTGGCAAGTTTTTGCCATTTTCTACATAGAAAGCATGTAGGTCAAAGATGCCATTGTATTGTACATACAATACGAATGCACCAAGGATAGAGCAGAAGATGAAGGTTGAAAGGCTACCGAAGAAGAATACACCAAGGATAGCTTCGCGCATGGTTCTACCAATGGAGATACCGGCAAAGAAGATGCCCATCATGGGTGCGTAAGCATAAATCCATGCACCGTAGAAGATGGTCCAATCTTGTGGATAACCGCTCACACCAAATGGGTCAGTCCATCCGGAAATGTGCATGAAAATATCCATGGTGGTACCAAGAAGGTTAGTAGCGGAGTTTAAGAAGTATGCAGTGGGGCCGCCTATAAGTACAAGGGCTAAGAGGAAGATAGCAAAAACTGAGTTTGCACTACTCAAAACCTTCATACCTTTACTGAGCGGACGCATAAGGCTTACGATGGTAATGGCGGTAAAGACCGCAAGCACGGTAAGCTCAAGGGTGATGCCTTTTTCAAAGCCAAAAATACTGGATAGGAGGCCAGATACGAGCTGTACTGCCACAGCGAGCGTCCCCCCAATACCGGCGGCAAGGGCAACAATGGTCATAACGTCACAAACAATACCAATAAAGCCATTGGCCTGTTTTTTACCCACCAGAGGTTCAATGGTCATACTTACACATTGTCTTTCACGTCTGCGGACACCAAGGAAGTAGAATAATGGCACACCGGCAATGAGGAAGAGCACCCAATAGAATGGTCCCCAGTGGAAGAAGGTGTAAGCGAGGGCTACTTCATAGCTAGCAGCCTTGTTCATACCTGTTCCAAGAGGGGAGAGGTTATTGGTGATGAGAGGTTCAACCATTACCCAGTTAACAAGGGCAATACCGTGACCAGCGGCAATGATCATACTGGCCCACTGGAAGAAGTTATGCTTAGGCTTTGCGTTAGCACCGCCAAGTTTAATGTTACCATATTTACTAAAGGCAATATAGAACATGATAAAACCAAACACGAGATAGATAAGAATATAAGACCAGCCAAGGCTGTAAGAAATAAACTTATATAAATCCGAAATAAAGGTTTGGATTTTTGGGTGCTGATAATAGAAA
>CAYJHS010000206.1:0-5062 GCA_964369815.1 uncultured Desulfovibrionaceae bacterium | reverse complement strand
GGCAAAAAATCTTTTTCGAAGCCTGTATGTTGTCGCTTTTAAAAGTTTGTGAGTGTGGGGGGTCTGGGGGGAGGGAACTTTTTTCAAAAAGTTACCTCCCCCCAGAAAAAACATATAGCCCTAAAGCTATCTTGAATCAAGCAGTGCGCAATGAAAAAAGTCAATAAAAATGGGGAAGTATTTGTTTATATGGGAGAAAAAAAGCGTAAAAAAACCACCCTATTTTTTGTGATTAAAAATAGGGTGGTTGAGAGAGTTATTATTCAGCAGCTTCGGTAGATTCTTCTACTGCGGTTTCTTCAGCATTTTCAGCTGGGGCTTCGGCAGGAGTTTCATCGTCTTCGGCGTAGTGACGTTCTTCACTTTGTACTTTTACGATAATGTTGGCGATAACGCCGGCAAAGAGACGTACACGTACTTCGTGGTCGCCAAGGACACGGATGGGGGCGTCGAGCAGGATGCGACGACGGTCAACGTCCACGCCAAGGGCAACGAGGGTTTCTTGAATGAGGGTAGAGGTGACGGAGCCATAGAGCTTGTCATTTTCGCCCACACGCATTTTGATAACAACATCAAGATTTTCAAGCTTTTCGCATACGCTTTGAGCGTCGGTGCGCATGGCGGACATTTTTTCTTCGAGTTTTTTGCGTTCGAGTTCAAATGCTTTTAAGTTGCCTGGGCTTGCGATCATGGCCATACCTTGGGGAAGGAGGTAGTTACGACCGTAGCCAGCTTTAACTGAAACTACGTCACCTACTTTACCAAGATTTTCAACATCAGCACGGAGAATGATTTTCATATATATACACTCCCCTTATATCATGCTTTTCTTCTTAACATTGCTATCATGCGTGGCGGTGTAGATGAGCAGAGCCATCTGGCGAGCACGCTTGATTTCAGTGGTAAGGTGGCGTTGGTGTTGGGCGCAGGTGCCGGTGATGCGGCGAGCAATGATTTTACCACGTTCGGTGATGAAATCACGCAAAATGTCTACGCGCTTATAGTTTAAGGGCAATTCTTTATCAGCACAAAAACGGCAGAATTTACGGCGTGGTGCAAATTTCTTCTTAAAAGCCATTATGCTACCTCCTCAGCCACTTCATCGGCCAATTTTACGGTGACAAACTTGTAGATGCCATCGGTGATACGAATGTTACGCTCAAGTTCAGCAATGCAAGCGGATGGGGCGCCAAATTCAAGGCGCACATAGTACCCACGCATGTGCTTTTGTACAGGGTAGGCTAAATCGCGCATACCCCAAGCGTCTACCAAAATCATCTTGCCTTGTTCACGCTCAATAATGGCGGTGAGGCCGGAGATGACAGTTTCACGATTTTCTGCTGCAAGCTCAGGGGAGAGCAAGAGCAAAGTTTCGTATTTTCTCATTGTGACACTCCTTTCGGTCATGTAGGCCCGTACACCGTGTACGAGCAAGGGAATGGGTTGTTTACGCAAAAGACTTTTTTTTGTCAAGGGAAAACACGTGAGAAATCATGAATAAGGGCTGTTTTTTTCATTTTTCCGCCTAGTGACAACGGTGCATTTATTTGTTATATATTTAAACCTTTTGTTTTGAGCATGTTTTGGGAGCTTTGTCCTGGGGCATGTTTGTGCAAAAAAAATTTATAATATTGATGGTTACAAGCTTTTGCATATGTTTGGAAGCTTGCGCATAAAAACGCTTTTACTACAGGGGTGAGCTATGTCTGCACTTAAATACAAACGTGTCCTGCTTAAATTAAGCGGAGAGGCCTTAGCCGGTGAGCAAAAAGTAGGTATAGACGTGGACACGGTGGCTAAAATCTGTAAAGAAGTTGGCTCAGTAGTGGATATGGGGCTAGAAGTTGCGCTGGTCATTGGCGGGGGCAATATCTTCCGTGGTTTATCTTCTTCTGCTAAGGGCATGGAGCGTTCTTCTGCTGATTATATGGGTATGATGGCCACAGTGTTAAATGCTCTTGCTGTACAAGATATGTTGGAAAAACAAAATCATCCCACACGGGTACTTTCTGCCATTACCATGCAGGAGGTGTGTGAATCTTACATTCGGCGTCGTGCTTTGCGCCACCTTGAAAAAGGGCGAGTGGTTATTTGCGCTGCCGGTACTGGCAATCCATATTTTACCACCGATACCGCTGCTGCTTTGCGGGGTATGGAATTGCAATGTGATGCCATCATTAAGGCCACTAAGGTGGACGGGGTGTATGATAAGGACCCCATGAAGTTTTCTGATGCTGTTAAATATACCAAGGTGAGCTATGACGAAGCTTTAGCCAAGCACCTTGGGGTTATGGATGCTACGGCTCTTGCCCTTGCGCAAGAAAATAATGTGCCTATTCTCGTATGTAAAATGTTTGGCGGGGATATTTCTCGCATTGTGTGCGGTGAAGATGTGGGCACAATAGTAAGTAACTCATAAAAAAATTTGTGGAGGATATATATGCCTAAAGATACAGTGCTTATGGACGCCGAAGAGCGTATGGAAAAGGCGGTCGCCGCCATGGATAAAGATTTTGCCAAATTGCGCACGGGACGTGCCAGTTCCTCCTTGGTGGATGACATTAAGGTGGACTATTACGGAACGCCCACGCCCGTTAATCAGTTAGCTTCTGTAGCTGTGCCAGATAGCCGTACCATCACTATTCAGCCTTGGGACAAGGGTGGATTTGCCGCTGTGGAAAAAGCTATTTTGAAGTCTGACCTTGGCTTGACTCCTGTGAATGATGGGAAGATTATTCGCATTGTTATTCCTGCGCTTACCGAAGAACGGCGTAAGGATTTGGTAAAAGTCTCCCGTAAATATAGCGAAGATGCGAAAATTGCTGTGCGTAATGTACGCCGTGACGCCAATGATCAGTTGAAAAAATTGGAAAAAGACAAGACCATCTCCGAAGATGAATTGAAAAAAGCCAATGATGAAGTACAAAAGCTTACGGACAAATATGTGGCTGAATCTGACAAGAAGTGTCAAGCGAAAGAAAAAGAAATCATGGACATTTAATATTTCGTTGAAAAGGTGCACTCTGCTGCGTTAGTGAATATTTTTTATCGGGTCATGTACGAGAAGAGTACACTCCCCTCTAAAAAATATTCACTGCCTTGCATAGCACACCTTTTGAACGAAATATTTAGGCGCTGTTATTGGAAACTTTCCTTGCATAACACAATACGAGAACAAAATTTTCTAGTGCGGTGACCGTGTTGATTTTTTATTTGTGTTTCAATAAAATTCCACGAGTCGAGATTTTTTTAAGGTAGCGTGTTGTCGCAATGGTTTTTTGAAGGGGGTTCCCTTTAAAAACTTCTCTAAAATAGGGAATATATGGCAGAGAATTTACCAAAACACATTGCCATTATCATGGATGGTAATGGGCGTTGGGCGCAGGAACGAGGGCTTGTGCGTACTGATGGGCACAGGGCTGGTGCGCTTGCTGTGCGTAAAATTGTTACGCAATGCCGCAAGCTTGGCATTGCCTATCTTACGCTGTACACTTTTTCCCATGAGAACTGGCAACGTCCTGAGGCAGAGGTGAGCACACTTTTTTCTTTACTTGTAGAGTTTTTGAAAAAAGAAGTACCGCTCATGGTGGAGCAATCCATTGCCTTGAATGTGCTTGGTGATATGGACGAATTACCCCTAGTTGCGCGTAAAGCATTGGAACACGGTATTAAGCGTACACAGGGCACAGCAGAAAATCCGCCTGCTATGCACCTGAATTTAGCTTTAAACTATGGCAGTAGGCGTGAAATTTTACGTGCAGCCAAGCAGCTTGTGTTAGACAATGTAGCGCCAGAAGATATTACTGAAGCAGCCTTTAAGGCACGCTTATATACTAAGGATATGCCAGACCCTGATTTAGTTATCCGCACCAGCGGAGAGGTGCGCATCAGCAATTATCTTTTATTTCAGTGTGCGTACAGTGAATTTTATTTTTCTAAAACGTTTTGGCCCGATTTTGACGAAAAAGAATTACAACTTGCCCTTGACAGTTATGCTACTCGCAAACGACGCTTTGGTAAGACACAGGAGCAAATTTCTTGAAGCCTGCATTTGATGTGACACGAGTTATAACTGGTTTAGTCTTTGCCGCTGTGGTGAGCGCAGCCCTGTATTTTAGAGGGATTTTCTTGCTATGTGTGGTGCTTTTTGTGTGTGCCGCAGCGCTTTGGGAATTTTATTCACTGTTTTGGGGCAAAAATTGTCGCATTTTAACTCGGGCTTGTGCTGTGGCTTTGGGCTCTGGCATGCTTATTTTGACCTATATGCAGCGACCGCAAGACGCATTGGTTTTTTTGGGAGCAGGTTTTGTTTTTGCTGCTTTAAGTTTTTTGTTCCGTATAGATACCATTAACGATACCGACGATTTCTCCCCAGGAAGTGTCTTTATGGTGGGGCTCGCCTACATTCCCCTGTTGCTTTTGCCCACCATGTATCTGACATCCACCAAGCTTTTTTTCGTACTGGCTCTTGTTATTATCTCAGATTCCTGCGCTTACTATGTGGGTATTAACTTTGGGCGGCATAAACTCTGGCCAAGGGTAAGCCCCAAGAAAAGCTTTGAAGGCGCGCTGGGCTCGGTGCTTGGGTGCGTTGTGTGTGCTGTGGGGCTTGGGTTATGGCTTGGGGTGGCACCGTGGTGGCACTATGCTTTGCTGGCCTTGCTTATTAATCCTCTTGCTCAACTAGGTGATTTATTTGAATCTGCCCTTAAAAGAGCAGTAAATGTAAAGGATAGTGGCTGCTTATTGCCGGGACACGGCGGCTTCCTTGATAGGATAGACAGCGTTCTCTTTGCTTTGCCAACCTTTGCGGTGGTGGACCAATGGTTTGTGTTCTTTTAGAAGATATAGAATAGTTTTTTTCGGGGGGAGGAGACCTTTTTGGAAAAAGGTCTCCTCCCCCCGTATCCCCACCCCCAAAAACTTTTAATGGCGGTGGAGGTTTAATAATTAAAGAAAAATTGTGGCCGCACGTAAGAAAACAATTTTTTTTCAAATATTGCGATAAAAATTTTCCTCAATTCCCATACTATGCATTAAGCGCATTTTGAAGGGGGTAGGG